>JAEUNV010000395.1 GCA_016790385.1 Zoogloea sp. | reverse complement strand
GAAGATCCGCTCCACCCTCGACGCCGCGGCCCTGTGCAAGATGGCCGACCGCGGCCAGATCAAGGGCGGCCTCCTGGATGGGCCATTGGCCTTCGACAACGCCGTGTCGCTGGTGGCCGCCAAGACCAAGGGCATCCGCTCGGCCGTGGCGGGTCAGGCCGACATCCTGGTGGTGCCCGATCTTGAGTCCGGCAACATGGTTGCCAAGCAGCTTGAATACCTCGCCGACGCCTTGATGGCCGGCGTGGTACTGGGGGCACGGGTGCCCATCGTTCTGACCAGCCGTGCCGATACCGCCGAAACCAGAACCGCATCCTGCGCCATCGCTCAGCTGATGGCCCACAAGCGTCGCCAGGGAGTCCGTCTATGAAAGCCGTCCTGATCCTCAATGCTGGCTCGTCGAGCCTGAAGTTTGCCCTCTTTCCCATGGCGCCCCGGCTGGCCGAAACCGCCCGCCTGTCGGGCCAGGTGGAGGGTATCGGTGCCGAACCCCTCATGCACGCCAAGGACGCCCACACGGGCGAACGCTTTACCGAAGCGCTGAGCGTGCCGGCGGATACCGACCAGAACGGCCAGCACCGTCTGGCCCTGGAATTCATCTTCGGCTGGATCCAGCGCCACAGCCCGGGCGTGGACATCATCGCGGCAGGGCATCGCATTGTGCATGGGGGCGATCACTACGGTGCGCCGGTGGTCCTCAGCCCCGAGGTGGTGGGCGAACTGGAAACCCTGATTCCCTTGGCGCCCCTGCACCAGCCGCACAATCTGCGCGCGGTGAAATCGCTTTTTTCCCTGATGCCCGAGGTGCGGCAGGTAGGCTGCTTCGACACCGCCTTCCATCGCACCCGCCTGCCCGTCGCCGAGCGCTTCCCGTTGCCCCGCACGCTGTTCAACGAGGGCGTGAAGCGCTACGGCTTCCATGGGCTGTCCTACGAATTCGTGTCGCGCCAGTTGCCTGATCTGCTGGGCGAAGAGAAGGCTCGGGGCGGGATTGTGGTGGCGCACCTGGGCAATGGCGCCAGCATGTGCGCGCTGCGCGACGGGCAATCGCGGGACACCAGCATGGGCTTCACCGCCGTGGACGGGCTGATGATGGGCACCCGCACGGGCGCCCTCGACCCGGGCGTGATCCTGCATCTGCTCGAACAGAAGGGCATGGACGCAAAGGCGCTCAGCAATCTGGTCTATAAGCAGTCTGGCCTGCTCGGCGTCTCCGGCATCAGCCAGGACATGCGGGCTCTGCTGGAGTCCGACGAGTCGTCCGCCAAGGAAGCGATTGAACTGTTCTGCTACCGGGCGGCCTGCATGATCGGCCAGCTCTCGATGGCCGCTGGCGGCCTCGATGCGCTCGTGTTTACCGGCGGCATTGGCGAGCATGCCGCACCTGTACGCGCGCGCATCGCGGAATGGCTGGGTTGGACAGGCCTCAGCCTGTACCCTGCCGCCAACCAGCGGCACGCCACGCGCATCCACGCCCGCGACAGCAAGATCGAGGTGCTGGTGGTGCCCACCAACGAAGAATGGATGATTGCCCACCACACGGTGAATCTGCTGGGCTTGGGGTGACCTTCGCCCCGGACGCCCTTCGCGTCCGGGTTGCCCTCAAAACAAAAAGGCCCGGATGACCGGGCCTTTTTGCTGGGTGCGACCGCCTGATCAGCGCGGCAGAACGCTGCTGCCCATCAGGAAGGTGTCCACCTCGCGTGCAGCCTGACGGCCTTCGCGGATGGCCCACACCACCAAGGACTGCCCGCGGCGGACGTCACCAGCGGCAAAGACCTTGGCAACGTTGGTCGCGTAGCAGCCCGCGCCATCGGTGGTCGCGAGGGCATTGCCGCGCGCATCCTTACTGACACCGAAGGCTTCAAGCAACGAAGCCACCGGATTGGTGAAGCCCATGGCAAACAACACCAGATCCGCCGGCAGTTCGCGCTCGGAGCCCGGGACTTCGGACGGCTTGCCATCCTTCCACTCGAGTTCGACGGTGCGCAGGGCCTTGACCTTGCCGTTTTCACCGATGAACGCCTTGGTGGACACGGCAAACTCGCGCTGACAACCCTCTTCGTGGGAGGAGGAGGTGCGCAGCTTGATCGGCCAGTAGGGCCAGGTCAGGGGGCGGTTCTCTTCCTTCGGCGGCTCGGGCATCACTTCAAACTGGGTCACCGATGCTGCACCGTGACGGTTCGAGGTGCCCACGCAGTCGGACCCGGTATCGCCGCCGCCGATCACGATGACGTGCTTGCCCGTGGCGGAGATGGGGTTCTTGTCGTCGCCTGCCACTTCCTTGTTCTGGGGCACCAGCAGCTCGAGGGCGAAATGGATGCCGCCAAGTTCGCGGCCGGGAACCGGCAGGTCGCGGGGCACTTCGGAACCGGCGGCGAGGATCACCGCGTCGAACTCGGACTTGAGCTGATCCGCGCTGACCACTTCAACGGCGTCGTCGTTGATACCCGTCAGGCTCGGCTTGGCGCCAACGCAGACCTTGGTGCGGAAGGTGACGCCTTCGGCTTCCATCTGCGCCACACGACGGTCGATGTGGGATTTCTCCATCTTGAAGTCGGGAATCCCGTAGCGCAGCAGACCACCGATGCGGGAGCTCTTCTCGAAGACGGTGACATCGTGGCCGACGCGCGCCAGTTGCTGGGCGGCGGCCAGGCCGGCAGGGCCGGAACCGACGACGGCAATCTTCTTGCCGGTCTTGGTGGTGGGCGGCTGGGGCACAACCCAGCCGTTTTCCCAGGCCTTGGCGATGATGGCGTGCTCGATGGACTTGATGCCCACCGCGTCGGTGTTGATGTTCAGCGTGCAGGCGGCCTCGCACGGGGCGGGGCAGATCCGGCCGGTGAAATCAGGGAAGTTGTTGGTGGAGTGCAGGACCGCAATGGCCTCCTGCCAGTTGCCCCGGAACACCAGGTCATTCCAGTCGGGAATGATGTTGTTCACCGGGCAGCCACTGTTGCAGAAGGGCAC
>JAEUNV010000372.1 GCA_016790385.1 Zoogloea sp. | reverse complement strand
ATCTACCTTGCAACCGGAATGCAGCCTCTCGTGTCCGTCTTGCTCTTCGTATTCACACGCTTCGGCGAGCCTTTATCGGTGCGACGAGCATTCAGCAATCGCCGTGCCAGCCGTGAAATATTTCTTCAAGTCATTGTTTTTGCTATTGAAAAATCATTCCGTCGGAGTCTTGTCGGTGCTTTGAGCGTGTGTGTGGAATACGACAAAGGCCCCAGCGCTGTCAGGAAGGGCACAGACCTGCGACGATCCGCCCGCCACCCGACAGGAAGCCGACAAATAAGAACAACACACTGATAAAAAAGGAGTTTTCAGAAAACGACAGGTCTTTTGGAGGGTTCGGCACAACAATTGCCTATACAAGGCAGACACACGGCGCCGGCACCCCGCGATGCCGCCCCAAGCCAACCTGGAGTCATCACCATGAGCAAGCCGGACACCCCTGCCAGTGCCCCTCCCGCCTGCCCCGCCCGGGTTGTGGTGGGCTACCTGCGGCGCGACGGATGGGCAGTGCCCGTGTATGGCGAACCGACCCAGGGCAACCCCGGTACGCACGCAGCCCCCGCCCCCACGGTCAGCTCAGAGGCCGCCGCCAACAACCCCCACTTCGTTCGCCTGGGCGGCGTGAGCATCATCGAGCAGCTGGTGGAGCGCTTCTACGCCCTCATGGACACCCTTCCCGAGGCCGCCACCATCCGTGCCATGCACGGCCCCAACCTGGCCCCGGTCAAGGAAGTGCTGGTGCGCTACATCACCGAATGGACGGGCGGGCCCCAGGTTTACTCTGCCGAACGCGGCCACCCGCGCCTGCGCCGCAAACACCTCCCCTTCGCCATCGGCCAGGCCGAGCGCGACGCCTGGATGCTATGCATGACACAGGCCCTGGACGAGGTGGTGGCCGACCCGGAACTGAAGGATCAACTCACCCGCGCGTTCGCCAAGACCGCCGATTTCATCCGCAATGACAAAGGAAGCAGTCATGACCACCACTCTCACTAATGCCATCCTCGACCTGGACGAAAAGGGCCGCCTGCTCAATCCGGTTCTCAAGGGCGAAACCAAGAAGGCCGGCCGCTACGGTTTCCGCGGCGATGTGGCGTTGAAGTTCGCCGAACAGTTCGCCGACGAGAAGCGCCCGCCCGAGATCGTCACCGACCAGGTCATGATGGTCTGCGACGATGGCCAGACCATTCCTTTCTTTGCGAGCTTCCTGCTGTCATTCGAATACCTGGCCCTGGTGCATGAAGTCCTCGGCCCCTACTTCGTACCCACCGGCAAGTACATCGTCTTCTGCGACAACATCGACCTGTCGAAGAAGTACACCGTCAAGATGGGCGAGATCAGCTACACCGTGCTGCCCATCGACGAGGCCACCGTGTACAACGAAACCCTCGAACTGCTGTACCTCGAGAAGAATGATCTGAAGAAACTCGACACCGCCGGCAAGCTCGACGCCGTGGCCAACGCCGCCACCAAGTTCTCGGCTATCTATGCTCCGCTGACCTACGAGGAAGGCCTCAAGATCATGGGCCCGATCCGCGATCTCGGCGCCAATCGCCCCGTCTGAAACCGCACAGACCCCATGAACGAGCCGTCGCCCCGACGCGGGGCGGTGGCTGAGGACTGGGCTGGAGATGGACTGGGCACCGATCCCGGCCGCTGGTACTCGACCAATCTGGTCGGGCTGCCCGTCGGCCTGCTCGGCTCCACGACCTTCAATGCCCACCCTCAGCCATTCGCCATCGCAGGCGTCCGCGAAACCCATCGCGGCCTGTTCCGGCTCCTCGAAAGCGCCGGTGACCTGACGGCCGCATCCGCCATCTTCAGGCACTTCATGGAACTGGTTTTCGGCATTGCACCGCCCGAACCCGGCACCCGCGGCACACCGCGATCGCGGCACCGTTCCAGCTACCTCAAGCTGCTGCAAGGCTGGGGGCTGGACTCCAACTCTGCCGCCGGCGCCGTGCTGAAGGGCTGGGCGGAAAGCCGTTTCGGCCTGGTACCCACCTTCCACAAGGCGCCCCTGGGGCGTTTCCCGTCACCGGCGTGGATTGCCTACATCGAGGAAAAGGGCAGCAGCCGTTTCCACAACAACTGCATCCACCAGCAACTCGACCTGCTGTTTGAATACTGCCAATGGGCCATTCAGCACTTTGGCCAGCCCGCCCGGGATTTCGTCACCCTGTGGCGCGGCATCAACGACTTCACCGAGCAGCGGGTCATCGCCGGAGATCGGCGCAACCGCGCCTGTGTCCTGCGTCTGAACAACATCGTGTCCTTTTCCACCTCCCGCGAGCGTGCCGATGAATTCGGCGACTGGATCCTCGAAGCGCGGGTTCCGGTGGTCAAGATCCTGTTCTTTCCCGGCCTGCTGCCGGGCGCCCCCCTGGCCGGTGAAGGCGAGGTGCTGGTGATCGGCGGCGAATACGAAGTGGTGGCCCGCTATGCTTGATGCCCTTCTCCTCCGCACCCACCCTCCCGTGCTGCCCGCCGGCCTGCGCCCCGGCAGCCTGCGCGACAAGGCGCTCGGCGCCTATCTCGGGCTGGCCATTGGCGACGCCCTGGGCGCCACCACCGAGTTCATGACCCCGCGGGAGATCGCCGCCCAGTACGGCGTCCATCGCCACATGACGGGCGGCGGCTGGCTCAAGCTGGCCGCCGGTCAGGTCACCGACGACACCACCATGTGCCTTGCCCTGGGCAAGGCCATCCTCGACGCCAACGGCTGGTGCATGAAGGCCGTCGCCGAGGGCTACGTAGCCTGGCTGCGCAGCAAGCCCGTTGATTGCGGCAACACCTGCCGGCGCGGCATCCGCCGCTACATGAGCGACGGCTCCTACGCCGGGCCGGCGGGCGACGGTGATGCGGGCAACGGTGCGGTCATGCGCAACCTTCCGGTCGTCCTCGCCACCCTCCACGACGAACACGCTTTCGAAGTCCGCAGCCTGGCCCAGGCCCGCTTCACCCACAACAACGCCCTCTCGGACGCCGCCACCCTCATCTGCGGCCGTCTGCTCCGTCGCCTGCTGCTCGGTGGCAGCCTGTCCGACTGCCATCCCCTCGCCGACGCCTTTGTCGCCGATCATCCCCAGTTCCGCTTCAAACCCTACCCCGGGCGCGCCAGCGGTTACGTCGTGGACACCCTGCAAACGGTCTTCCACTTCACCTTTACCGAAGCAGCCTTCGAAGCCGCCCTCATCGGCGCCGTCAATCGCGGCGACGATGCCGACACCACCGCGGCCCTGGTCGGCATGCTGCACGGCGCCCAATGCGGCGCCAGCGCCCTGCCCCGCGCCTGGCTTGATCGGCTGGATCGAACCGTCGCCGCCGCCATCGTCAAACAGACCGACGCATTGCTCAACCTGGCCGCCAGACCGCGGCCGTGACCCCTGCCCGGAGGCTTCCATGACCCACGTCGTCTTCTACGAAAAACCCGGATGCGGCGGCAACGCCAAACAAAAAGCCTGGCTCCAATCCGCCGGGCACAGCCTTGAAGTGCGCAGCCTGCTGGCCTGGCCCTGGACGGCCGACAGCCTGCTCGCCTTCCTCGCCCCCCTGCCGGTGGCCGAGTGGTTCAACCGCGCCGCGCCGCGGGTCAAATCGGGCGAGGTCGTACCGGAACAGCTCGACCGGGAAAGCGCGCTGGCCCTGCTGCTGGCCGAACCCCTGCTGATCCGCCGCCCCCTGATGGAAGCCGGCGGGCAAACGCTCGTCGGGTTCGAACCCGGTGCGGTGGCGGCGTGGCTGGACAGCCCGGCACTGGCCCGACTGGATGGCCGGCGCACCGAGGGCTGCGCCGCCGCCGATCACTTCACCCCTTGTCCCAGCTTACGCCCATCCACCACCACCCCGTAGAGGTTCACGCCGTCTTCCGCGTGGTAGCGCTTACGGGTCTCGTCAATATCGCCGTTGACCAGCCGCGGGTCCTGGGGCCGCTCGTGGGCGTTGACGTAGGCCGCCACATCCCAGGCCTCCTGGTCGCTCAGGGTCTTGCCCCGCCCCAGGGGCATGTTGTGCTGGATGAAACCCGCCGCGGTGTTGATGCGGTGCATGCCGGCGCCCCAGTTGTAGGAATCCTTACCCCACAGAGGCGGAAAGACCGAGGTCGCCCCCACCTTCTTGCCTTCACCCTCCGCGCCATGGCAGAGAGCGCACTGCCTGTCATACACCGCCCTGCCGCGGGCGATGTCGTAGCCTCCCCGGGGCAGCGGCGGTTCGTCGAAGCCCCGGCCGGGCATGGCCTTGCCGATGGGCACGCCGCTGGACATCCAGTAGGCATAGGCGGTCAGGGCGGTCAGCACTTCGCTGTCGGGCGCGGGGGCCTTGCCGTTCATGCTGAACTGGAAACAGCCCTGCATGCGCTCCACAAAGGTATTCACCTTGTTGTTCTTTTTGCGATAGGCCGGGTACATGGTGTAAGCCGCCCACAGGGGTGCCGAATCAGCCTTGCGCCCCCGGTCGATGTGGCAATTGACGCAGTTCATCTCGTTGCCCACGTAGTCCGGTGCCAGGGCCTTGGTGTTCATGAACAGATCCTGCCCCCGGCGTACCAGGTCACCGTAGGCGTTGTTGGGAATATCGGCTTCGGCCGGGGGCTGGAAGTGGTTCTGGCCAAGCGCCCGGGCCGGGGCCTTGGGCAGCTGGGTCTGGTCGTCCAGTCGGGGGTTGCGGGCGGGCTCGGCGGCCAGGGCATGGGCGGCGAACAGTGGCAGGAGCACAGTACCCAGCCGGCGCGGTGTGATCATCATAGTGGCGGTTCCTTGGTCGGTCGCGGGAAGGGACGGGCTTCAGCGCAGGCGGTGCTGGCTGGCATCGAAGGGCTCCGTGGTGTCACCCAGCCCGGCAAAGTAGGCGGCTACGGCCTTGATCTCTGCCTCCGTCAGGTCGGCCGCGATGTGCTGCATCAAGCCATTGGGATCGTTGCGCCGGGTCGGCGGCACCGCCGCCACCGGCTTGGTCTTCCGGCCGCCGGGCTGGGCCGGCGTACCGCGCCAGGCACGCAGCTGGGCCTCGATGTACTCCGCCGACTGGCCGGCCAGAGGCGGAAAGGCATCTCCCACCCCCACGCCCGAGGGGCCGTGGCACAAGGTGCATTCGGGAATGTTGCGCTCCCAGGCACCGCGCAAGGCCAGCCAGGCGCCGGAGCCCTCCCGCGGGCGCTCCGGCGCACCGGTTTTCACGTTCACCTTGGGCAGCGCCGCGTAGCTTCTGGCCACGGCGGCCG
>JAEUNV010000351.1 GCA_016790385.1 Zoogloea sp. | reverse complement strand
TGGCGCCGACACGCGAGCTGGCCATGCAGGTGTATGAGTCCGTCAAGATGTATTCGAAGCACCTGCCCCTGCGCAGCACCTGCATCTATGGCGGGGTCGACATGAACCCGCAGATCCAGGAACTGCGCCGCGGCATCGAGATCGTGGTGGCCACCCCGGGCCGCCTGCTCGATCACGTTCAGCAAAAAACCATCGCCCTCGGCCAGGTTGAGTTCCTGATCCTCGACGAAGCCGACCGCATGCTGGACATGGGCTTCATCCCTGACATCCGCCGCATCCTCGCGCTGCTGCCTGCTGCCCGCCAGAGCCTGCTGTTCTCGGCCACCTTCTCGGACGAAATCAAGAAGCTCGCCGACCAGATGCTGAAGAACCCGCAACTGATCGAGGTGGCCCGCCGCAACATGGTCAGCGAGACCATCACGCACATCGTCCATCCGGTCTCCAGCGGCCTGAAGCGCAACCTGCTGGCCCACATCGTGCGCCATGAAGATGAAGCCAACCAGGTGCTGGTCTTCGTGGACACCAAGTTCGCCTGCAGCCGCCTCGCCCACTTCCTTGAGCGCCATGGCATCTCGGCCGACGCCATCCATGGTGACAAGACTCAGCAGGCCCGTACCGAGACGCTGGAGAACTTCAAGTCGGGCAAGGTCCGCGTGCTGGTGGCCACCGACGTGGCCGCCCGCGGCCTCGACATCGAAGATCTGCCCTCGGTCATCAACTTCGAACTGCCCCACACCGCCGAAGATTACGTCCACCGCATCGGCCGCACCGGCCGCGCCGGCAAGTCTGGCAAAGCTGTCTCCCTGGTCAGCTCGGAAGAGCGCCATCGCCTTGCTGATATCCAGAAGCTCATCAAGCTTGAGATCCGTCAGGAGATCGTGCCCGGCTACGATCCGGAGCCCGACTTCTTTGATGCGGATGGCAGCCGTCGCCGGCGCACCGCCCCGTCCTCCCGGCCGGCCGACGCCGCCCCGGCCGCGGCCGCTCCGGGCGGCGAACGCCGCAAGCGCAGCGACCGCCCGGAACGTTCCGAACGCCCCTCGCGCAGCCGCCAGCCATCCCATATCGCTGCTGACGGGTTTGATTTCAGCAAGCCTTATCAGCAGAAGGACAAGCTTCCCGCGCCTGGCAGCGAGGGCGGAAGCGAAGGCACCGGCATTCCTCAAAAGAGTCAGCGCCCGATCGCTTTCCTTCTTGGCGGGCTCGGCCGCAAACACTGAAGACTGAAGATCCGGACGCAATTCAGCGTATTAACGAATTCTGATAGGCTTCTCTCCGCACAACATAACAAGGAGGAGAGAAGCATGAAGGGGATACTTGTTTCCGCAGGCCTGACGCTGTTCATGGCCCTGCCTGTTGCGACGCAGGCAGCCGACCTGAAGCGTGCGGAGGAGATCGTCGGCGGGCGCTGTTTTTTGTGCCACGGCATGGAAGGTGAAGCGGCATCGGCGCTGTATCCGCGACTGGCAGGGCAGCACGCCGAGTACATTGCCAAGCAGCTTTCTGACTTCAAGTCCGGCAAGCGCAAGAGCGACACCATGTCCGGCATGGTTGCCGACCTCACGACCGAGGAAATGAAGGGGCTCGGCACCTTCTTCGAACAAAAGAAGCCCAGCCACAGCAGCCACGCGGACGCCGATCTTGCGGCGGTGGGACGCTACATCTTTACCAAGGGCAACCAGTACTCCGGCGTCGCCTCATGCACGTCCTGCCATGGCCCCAAAGGCTACGGCACACCGCAACTGCCCCGCCTTGCCGGACAACAACCCCTCTACCTCGAGAACCAGCTCAAGCAGTTCAACAGCCGCGAGCGCAACAACGACAACGCGGTGATGCACTCGATCGCCTCCAAGCT
>JAEUNV010000302.1 GCA_016790385.1 Zoogloea sp. | reverse complement strand
GCGCGGTGTGCAGCAGACCGACAGCAACGGCAAAGTCACCTTCCTGACCATCTTCCCCGGCTGCTACGCCGGCCGCATGCCCCACATGCACTTCGAGGTCTATCCCAGCCTGGCCAGCGCAACGGGCGCCGCCAACAAGGTAAAGACATCCCAGATCGCCTTCCCCACCGCGACATGCAACGAGGTCTACGCCACCAGCGGCTACGGCAACAGCGCCGCGAATCTTTCGGCCATCAGTTTTGCCAGTGACAACGTCTTCAGCGACGGCACCGAACTCCAGATGGCGTCCATCAGCGGCACCACCAGCAACGGCTACAGCGCTTCGCTGGTCGTGGGCATCGCCAGCTGAGGCGCGTCCGCCGCGTTGGGGCGCGCGGCCCACACACGCGGCAACAACACGGAGCTTTCGCCCGTAACACAGGCCGGCTAAGATTGACGGCCTTTTGTGCCGCGCCCCCGATGAAACTCGCCAACCGTTTCGACCCATCCCGCTTCCCCCTGCCGTCGGTGACACGCTCCGGTCCTGCTCTGGCCTGGGGTGTGGCGCTGGCCGTCACGGCCTGGGTTGCGGCCGATCTTTTCTGGCGCTTCAGCGCCCCTCGCCCGCCCGCCCTGCCCGTCGCCAGCCACAGCGATCCACGCGTGGCAGCCCAGGCAGTGAGCAGCCGGCACCTGATGGGCGATACGGTCCAGGGCGCCGTTGCCGGCCCCCTCAACACCGCCCCCACCCGCTTCGCCCTCCAGGCCGTGGTGACCGGCAGTGGCGGCCGACCGGGCTGGGCCATCCTCAGCATCGATGGCGGCCCCCAACAGGGCATCGTTGAAGGGCAGGAGATCCAGCCCGGCATGCGCCTTGAACGTGTCCAGTCCAACAGCATCGAGATCGGCACGGGCGGCCTGCGCCAGACCGTGAAGCTCGCCGAGCGGGGCAACGGCAGCGCCACGGCAACCACCGCGCTGCCGGCCAGCGTCACCCAACTGCCGCCCCTCGTGCAGGGCTCACCCACCACCGACAACACCGCTGAAGCACCGGACTCGGGGCCCCGCCCCCTGCCCGCCGGCTTTGCGGCTCAACCCGTCCCCAGCCAATGAAACCAGTTCGCCGCCAGGGGGTCGCCCGTCGGCTCCTCGCCGCTTGCCTTGCCACAACCATCGCCCTGCCCCCCGCCGCGTCGGCCGCCCCCGTCGCCGCAGGCGAGGCCGAAGCCGGCGAGACCGTTTCACTCAACTTCGTGAATGCGGATATAGGTGCGGTTATCCAGGCGATCTCGAAGATATCCGGGCGTAACTTCGTGGTGGACCCGCGGGTCAAGGGGACGCTCAACATCGTCACGGCCCGCCCGATTCCCCGCGCCCTGAGCTACTCCATTCTGCTCTCGGCCCTGCGCCTGCAAGGCTATGCCGCCATCGAGGGCCAGGGGGTCACCAAGATTGTTCCCGAAGCCGACGCCAAGCTCCATGCCGTGCCGGTGGGCAAGGGCCAGGGCGCAGGCGGCGGTGACCGCCTCACCACCCAGGTATTCACCCTGCAACACGAGTCCGCCTCGCAGCTGGTGCCGGTGATCCGCCCTCTGGTGTCCCCCAACAACACCGTGTCGGCCTACCCGGGCAACAACTCCCTGGTGGTTACCGACTACGCCGAGAACATCGGCCGGATTGCCCGCATCATCGAATCCATTGACGTCCCCCAGGGCGACATGCGGGTGATCAACCTGAAACACGCTTCCGCCCTCGACCTGGCCCAGACGGTGAATCGCCTGCTCAACGACACGGGCGGCGGCAGTGTCGGCACCGCTCCAGGGATCAGCGGCGACGCCAGCCAACGCGTCTCGGTGATCGGCGACTCGCGTACCAACAGCCTGCTGGTGCGCTCGGAAAACCCGTCCAAGCTCAATGCCGTGCGCCAGCTGGTGGCCAACCTCGACCAACCGGGTGCCGCCGGCAATATCCATGTGGTGTACCTGAAGAACGCCGAGGCGACCAAGGTGGCCCAGACCCTGCGCGCGGTGCTCTCCGGTGAAGCCGGCAACAGCGGCCAGGTAAGCACCAGCGCCAACACCACCACCAGCAGCTTCGCCCCCAGCTCGACCGGCACGAGCAGCGGCACATCCACCGGCAGCAGCGTCGGCAACACGCCGTCCTTCAGCACCAGCAGCAACACCGGGAGCGGCACAGGCGCAGGCGCCACCGGCAATGGCATCGTCCAGGCCGACCCCATGAGCAACGCCCTGATCGTCACCGCGCCGGACGCCATCTACAACAACCTGCGCAAGGTCATCGACCAGCTCGACCGACGCCGCGCCCAGGTGTACGTGGAGGCCCTGATCACCGAAGTCAGCACCGAAAAGGCCGCCGAGATCGGCATCCAGTGGCAGGCCGGCAAGCT
>JAEUNV010000275.1 GCA_016790385.1 Zoogloea sp. | reverse complement strand
GGAGCCTGCCGCCATGACCATCCGCTTCCCCGTCGAAGGTGATTTCATTCAGCTCGATCAGCTCCTCAAGGCGGTTGGCCTGTGCGGATCGGGGGGCGAAGCCAAGCAGCGCGTGGCCGATGGCGATGTGCAAGTGGATGGTGAGATCGAGAACCGCAAGCGGGCCAAACTGCGCCCGGGCCAGCGGGTTGATTTTGCCGGGGAAACCATCGAGCTTGTGACCCAGGGCTGACCCGGCTGTTCGGTTTGGTCAGCGGTTAAGGCCTTCTGCTTCCATGGCGGCCTGCACGCTGGCGCGCGCACCCACCCGCTCCAGGTAGGCCCCCAGGCTTGGCCAGGATGACAGGTCCACTTTGACGAGACGGCTCCACGTCAACACCGTAAACAGGTAAGCATCGGCCACCGTAAAGGTGTCGCCCGTCAGGAAGGGCCGGGTTTCAAGGGCCTGGGCCGCTAAAGGCAGTCGGCGGGCGAGGTTGGCCCGGGCGGCTTCTTTGGTGTCGTCCGTCGCGGCAGGGTTGAACAAGGGGCTGAAGCTCTTGTGCAGCTCGGTGCCGATAAAGGTCAGCCATTCCTGCACGCGAGCTCGTTCAAGGGTGCCGCAGGGCGGGGCCAGACGGCGTTCCGGCACCTGATCGGCCAGATACTGGACGATGGCCGGGCCTTCGGTCAGTAGCTCGCCATTGCCCAGATCCAGGGCCGGGACATAGCCCTTGGGGTTGATGGTCGAGTAGTCCGCCCCCGAGGCGGTCTGGCGAGTACGCAGATTCACCTTTTCGAGGCTGAAATCGAATCCGCCTTCCCGCAGCACGATATGGGGGGAGAGGGAGCATGCGCCGGGCGAAAAGTAGAGTTTCATTCTTGTCTTCCTCCTGATGGTTCATTTTGGGTGGATGTCGCCATCCGTATAGAGCCAGCGCCCGTCCAGAAGGACAAAGCGGCTCGTTTCATGAAGCCGGTGCGCCCGGCCCCCGATTTTGTAGCGGGCCACGAATTCGACGGTCGCATGGCTTGCGTCAACGCAGCGGCACGTCTTGATCTCCAGGCCCAGCCACTTTGTCGCGCCATCGTCGGCAAGGTTCAGTGCGTCCGGTCGATGCGCAGGATGCCAGGTGGCCATGAGGTAGTCTTCGCGCCCCAGCGTATAGGCCGTGTAGCGGGAGCGCATCAGCGCCTCGGCGCTGGGGGCCGGCTCGCCCCCCGTCAGATAAGGGCCGCAACAGTGGGCAAGATCGGCTTTGGTGCCGCAGGGGCAGGGTGAGGACATGGCGTGGGGAGCGGACGGGGTGAATGGTCGCCATTCTCGGTCGCCGGGATCGATTCCATCAAGGGGCCGGCCCGAAGCCCTTGAGAAAGCAGGGGCCTGGCCGATAAGAGTCGAGAACCCGCGAGGCTTGCGGAACGGCATCCATCGGGGCGTGCACATATCGGCCGGGTGCCCGGGAGCACTTTGACCAGGGAAGGAGTCATGGGAATCAAGCAGTGGATGGGTGGAATTCGCGGCAAGCTGATCGGGATCTTTGTTGTGATCAAGGTGGTGCCCTTGCTGCTGCTGGCGGTGCTGGCATGGGGCATGGCCCAGAGGCTGGGGGAGGCGGTCAGCCACCAGGCCGAAACGATGGCAGAGACCATGCTGGCCACCATCAAGGCGGTGGGGGACGAGGCCACCGGGGATGCCATCGCGGCGCTGGACGACAAGTCCCGCGAGGCCATCGAGCGCCTGACGACCGATACCGCCCGGGCGGTGGCGGCTTTTCTTTACGACCGGGATGCGGATGTATTGCAGGCCGCCCGGATCGAGCCCGCGGAAGGTGCCTACCGTGACTTTCTGGCGTATCGGACTCGCATGCTTTACCGCCATGGTGCGTGGAAGCTCTCGGAAGACCGGACGCGTTGGGAGCCCGCCATGCCGGAGACCTGGGACGAGGCTTTGGCGGCTGACCCGAAAAACGCCCTGCCCGACAATGCCAAGGCTTTCAGCGCCAGGCCGCCGGAGTATCTTGGCCAAGGGGAGAAGCGTCCCTTGTTCGTGGAAATGAGCTTCGTCGACCTGAAGGGCCGCGAACGGGTCAAGGTGACCACGGGAGATCTCACCCCGCGGGAACTCCGTGACATCAGCCGACCCGAAGAGACCTTTGTGAAGGCCGAGCGCTATTGGCCGGCACTGCGTACCCTCAAGCCGGGTGAAATCCATGTTTCCGAGGTCATCGGCGCCTATGTGGGCAGCCGTGTGATCGGCCCCTACCTTCCGGCCACCGCCGAAAAGGCCGGGATCGCCTTCGCGCCGGAAACATCCGCCTACGCCGGCACCGAAAACCCCGTC
>JAEUNV010000265.1 GCA_016790385.1 Zoogloea sp. | reverse complement strand
CATCCCGTGGGTTTTGCCGCATGCTGGCGCGAAACCCTCCTGGCCCAGGCCGGTGATGCCGGCGCACGGGATATCCTCAGCCGTCATCCGGAAGCCCTGCGCCGGATCGATACCGATGACGAAGGTGTGCTTCGGGACGTGGATGTCCCGGGGGATCTTGGGCAGGCTTGAGCTTTATTCGGGCTTATCGCCCGCGGGGGCAACCCGGCCGGGGCCGGGGCTCAATCCTGCGGGCGCAGGCGCTCCAGGGTGTGTTCAAGCTTGACGGCGCTGCGCAGCATGGGCGGCTCGGCCTCCTGGAGGCGGAGCGCGGCCCGTTCCGTGGTGCTTTCCGCATCCCGGATGATGCGCGGGGTGATCACCACCACGGTCTCGGTGCTGGTGCCGCCGTCCTCCCACCGTGAAAAAGCGTTGCCGATCACGGGGATGTCGCCCAGCAGCGGAATGCCGGCCCGCTTGTAGTTGTTGCTGTTGCGGATCAAGCCGCCGATGAAGATGGACTGGCCGTCTTCGGCGATCAGGGTGGTGTTGACCTGGGTGCTGTTCTTGGACGGAATGTTGTTATTCACCGAGGCGGTACTCACCTCCGGGTGGATCTTCATCAGGATGCGACCGCGCTCGTCGATGGAGGGAGTGACCCGCAGGATCACCCCAGACTCCAGGAACTGGATGGATTCGGTGGTGACCTGATTGATGGTGGTGGTGACCTTGTAGCCGGTCTGATCCCCGATGGAGGTGACGGCCTGCTGGTTTTCCAGGGCCAGCAGCTTGGGCGTGGACAGGGTATGCACCCGGCCCTTGCTGGAGAGGGCGCTCAGGTACATGTTGAGGTTGTCGCTGACGATGCTGAAGAACAGGCCGTCGCTGGTTTTGTTGGCGAGGCCCTTGGTGCCGATGGTGAAGCTGCGGTTGCCGCCCCCCATCACCTTCGACCAGTCCACACCAAAGCTCTCGTTGTTGTCGAGGCGTATCTCCAGGATCTTGGCTTCGATGAGGATCTGCCGGGGAGGCAGGTCGATCTGCTCCAGGAGTTGCTCGATGCGGGCCAGAAAGCCCGGCTGGTCCTCCACGACGATCAGGTTGCGCTCGGGCAGGGGCGTGATCTTGCCGTAGCGGGAAATATGTTTGGTCAGGATCACCGCCACGGTCTTGGCATCCGAGTACTGGACCTTGAAGGTGCGCAGCTGGGTGTTGCCGGAGAGGCCGTCAAGGCCCGCGTCCTTGCGCTCGAGCACCAGGAAGGTGTCGCCGCGCAGTTCGGCCACGTAGCCGGCGGCCTCGGCCACGGTGCGCACCGCTTCCTCGGTGGTGACGTTGTGGAGGCTCACGGAAACGTTGCCGGCGACCCCCTTGCCCACCAGCACGTTCACCTTTTCGTTGCGGGAAAGCATCTCGAACACGTCGCCCACCGGGACGTCGCGCAGGGTCATGGTGATGCGTCGTGGCGCGGCGGGGTCGGCCCCGGCGGCAGGCAGGGCGCTGGCACCCAGGGCGGCGAAGGCCAGCAGGGCGGCGGCAAAACGGGAGCGGGTCACGGTCGGGTCTCCAGAGGGCGGCGCGTGTCGAGCACGATGCGGCGGCCGTCCTTTTCGAATACGGCCTGGTGTTCGCTGACCGACACCAGGCGATGGCCTTCTATGCGTTCCCCGATGCCCACCATCTGACCATCCACGTTGGCGAGCGCCCCCGAGCCTGCCAGCAGCACCCCACGCAGGGTGGGTTGCCAGGGTGCCGGGCTTGACGTGGCACCCGACGCGGGGGCGGCCGAGGGGGGCGGGGCGGGGCGCCGGAACGGGTCGTGGCGCAGCAGGGGGGGCGTGTCATCCGCCGCCGGGCTTGGCGATGCCGCGACGGCCAGCAGGGCGAACAGGAGTGCCGCCTTCATCGCTGTTCCTCCCTTGTTTGTGCGGGCCGGCGATACACCGCGAGGCGCAGGTGCAGCTGAACGGTTTCACTGTGGGCCTGGCGGAGGAAGCGGGCCTCCACAATGCCGGCGTTGGCAAGCCGGGCGTCCACATCGGCCAGCCAGGCGGCCAGACGCGGGTAGCTGCCGCCGGCCTCGATCTCGTAACGGGTTTCGACGAGCCCCTCGAACTCCACCTCGCGTCCGGGAAAGACCGGCTGTAGTTCAACCCCCCGGGCGGTGGCCAGATTTTCGAGCAGCACCGGCAATCGCGTGGGGGCGCTCGCCGGTGAGTCGAGCCGGCTTTCCCGGGCGCTGACCTCCTTTTCCAGGGCGTCGGCCTGCGCCCGACGGGCGGGCAGATCGGCAAGAGTTTCCCGCGTGCTCGTGTCCAGGGTGATGGCGGCCTGGTGGGCATGCCAGGCGGGGCGCAGGAACTGGCCCCAGCCCACCAGCAGCACCATGGCCAGCACGGCCGCGACGACCAGGCGCAGCACCCGCGGGTCGAGGTTGAGGAGGCGTTGCATCAGCCGTGTCCCGCCGCCGCAGGGCGCAGGGGGCAGCTCACCGCAAACTCCACCAGTTCGAAGCGGGTGTAGCGCCGGGCTTCACCGGGGGCGAGGGTGGGCTTCTGGCAGGGGCCGCGGCTGGCCAGGGCATCCACAAAACGACCGACGGTGGCCGCGTCGCTGGCCTTGCCGCGGATGCCGAGGCTGCTTTCGGTGGCCGGAGGCGGCGAGCCCGGCGGGGGCAGCAGGGTGGGGCGGGAGTACTGGAGTTCGTCGAACCACAGGCCGTCTTCGAGGGCGCCGTCGAGGGGCTGAAGGACTCCGCTGACCAGGCTGGGGCCGCGCAGGGTGGCGATCAGCGCCTCCTGGCGCTCCAGTTCGGCGTGGCGGGCCTGGAGGGCGCTCAGGCGCGCGGTCTCCCGGTCGCCGTCGCGGCGCACCGCCTGGAGCGCCTGGACCGCGCTTTGCGCGTGGCGGGTGGAGACTTCCAGCCCCACGCGGGCCGCGCCGATGCCGATCACCAGGCCGGCCACGGCCAGCGCTGCGCGACGCAGGGTGCGCCTGGCCTTGCGTTGGGCCCGCCAGGAGGCAGGAATGAGATCAATCTCCGGCACGGTGGACGACCCCCCTCAAGGCCAGACCGGCGGCAACCGCCATGCCGGCGGGCGGTTCGATGATCTCATCGGGGTTGCTCCCTGGCAGCTGCCAGGGGTTGAGGACGTGCACCGCCATGCCCAGCATGCGGCCGATGTGTCCCGCCGCGCCTGGAAGCCGGGCCACACTGCCAGCGATGTAAATGCCGTCCACCGCGCCGCCGTGGGTCTGGGACGCAAAGTAGATGAGCACCCGGTTGACCTCACGGGCGAGCTGCTGGAAATCGGGTTGAAGCAGCTCGGTGATGGTTTCGCCGATCTCCCCTCCGGTATTGCCCAAGCCGTGGCGCCGCAGGAGTTCGAGGGCGCGCTCGGGAAGCAGATCGAGGTTGCGCGCAAGGGTGGTGGCGAGGCGCCTTTCGCCAAAGGGCAGGCTGCGGTCGAACATCAGGCGGCGGCCCCACAGCAGCGACAGATAAGAGTGTTCGATTCCGAAATTGATCAGCAGGAGATTGGCGCGGGGGTCGCCGACGACGACGGCGCGGGCGAGCCGGGCCAGGGCGGCGGGGCCGATGTCCACGGCCTGGGGGTCAAGGCCCGCGGCGGTGAGCAGATCGAGATGGGCCAGCACTTTGTCCCGCTGCGCCACGGCCACCACGGCGGAGCGCAGGTTGCTTTCCGGCGGGCGGCGGATGGGCAGGATGTCCACCACCGCGTCGTCA
>JAEUNV010000257.1 GCA_016790385.1 Zoogloea sp. | reverse complement strand
CCCGCACCAGACGGCGGAAGTTGTCGGTGGTGGTATCGGCGCTGCGGGCCATGGACAGCTTGTGCTGCAACAGCGGGTGATCGATGACGGTGACAGGTGCGGTCATGGTGTCCTCCGGCGCGTGGGATTTCAGAAAACGGTGCCGTCGCTGATGAGGCGCAGGGGCGGGCCGCCCCCCTGACGGCGCTGGGCGGCGATGCGCCGGCCGGCCGACCAGGTGCCGCCCTCCAGCACCCGGGCCAGGGGAAAGGCCTCGCGGCTCAGCCCCAGCTCGCCGCGCACCGCGTCGGCCAGACGATCCAGGCCGATCACGGTGAGCGCCCGCCATTCCACGATGGATGGCGCATCCATCGCCCAGGTGTGGGTCCAGAAGCGTTCGTCGCGGGGCTGGATCAGGCCGAAATCCAGCAGCAGGCCGCCGTTGCGGTATTCGGGCAGGCCGGTGAGTTCATCCAGGCCGGTAATGGTCAGGCCGGCCGTCTCCAGGGGTTCGAGCAGGGAATATGTGAGCCACTGGGTGAGCTTGTGGAAGGGCAGCAGGCCGTCTTCCGGCCCCGGATGGCCCCAGCAGTCGCCCAGGGGAACCCCCTTCAAGCGCAGGCGCCCGGGCCAGACGGGGCCCAGGGCGTGAAGCAGGGTTTCGAGGATGAAGGCAGCGGCAATACGCCCGCCCACCGCGTGGGCGCGGAGGTAATCCACCAGTCTGCCGGCGCGGGCCGGCGCGCCGAACACGGCGGGCGTGGCCGCCATCACCTCGCCCAGCCGCTGCAACAGGGCCAGGCGCCCATCCAGCCCCACCAGGGGGTTGGCCGGCCCCACCTGAAAGGCGTCGGCAAGGGTTTCGGGCTCCAGTTCGATCAGGGCGGCGGCATCGCAGCGCAGTGGGCGGGCCGCATCAGCCGACAGGGCGCCGCTGGCAAACAGCGCCAGGCTGGCCACGCCCAGCCCCTCCGAGCGGGGCAGGCGCTGGCTGTTGGGAATGTCCAGGTAGCGCCAGTCGGGGCCGGCGCCGGCATCCAGCAGCACGCTGGGGATCACCAGGTCCACCGCCACCCGGGCCGCCTCGATGGGGTCGCCTTCCAGGCCGGCACGGGCCATCAGCGCCCCCCAGCGATCCACCCCGCCCGCCTCGAAGTGGCGCCAGCGGGCGTGGTAAGGCACGTTCAGATCGGGGTAGTTGAGGCGGATCGTCTGGGCGACGTATTCGGCGCACAGGGGCAGATGCTCCGGATGCCACGTAAAGAACGGCGAACGGCCGCCCTCCACCTGGGCCATGACGATACCGCAGCGGCTGCGCACCGCCCTGGCTGTAAGCAGGCTGGCGGCCGGATGCCCCTCGGGCACCGGGGTATGCCAGCCGGCGGCCGGGCGGTCGGTCAAAACACTCATGCGTAAAGCTCCCTGCCCTTGGCGAGGGCGAGTTCGGCGGCGCTGGGGGGCGCCATGGGGGTGAAGTAGCCGGCGGCCGTCTTGGCGTCCATCTCGACGCGGGCATCGGCCGGAATCAGTTCATCGGGGATCGCCACCTGCTCGACCACGGCAATGCCCGCCGCCGTGAGGGCGCCATGCTTCATGTTGCTCATGGACGCCCAGCGGTCGATGCGGGTGATGCCGAGCCAGTGGAACACATCGGGCATCAGCTCCTGGAAGCGCATGTCCTGCACACCGGCCACGCATTCCGTGCGCTCGAAGTAGGTTTCGGCCCGGTCGCCACCATACTGGCGCTTGCGGGCGTTATACACCAGAAACTTGGTCACCTCGCCCAGAGCACGCCCTTCCTTGCGGTTGTAGATTACCAGCCCCACACCGCCCTGCTGGGCCATCTCGACGCACACCTCGATGCCATGGGCCAGATAGGGCCGGCAGGTGCAGATATCGGAGCCGAACACATCGGAGCCATTGCACTCGTCGTGAACGCGGCAGGCCACGCGGGTCTCGGGGCGGCCAAGCAGGTTTACATCACCAAAGAAATACAGGGTCATACCACCGATGGGGGGCAGAAATACCTTCAGGTCGGGGCGCGTCACCAGCTCGGGGAACATGCCGCCGGTCTGCTCGAACAGCGCCCGCCGCAGGGCGTGCTCGGCAATCCCGAAACGCTCGGCCACCCCCGGCAGATACCACACCGGATCGATGGCCGCCTTGGTCACCCGCACGTCGCCGTTGGCCTCCAGGATCTCGCCGTCGGGCACCAGACGTCCGTCCTCGATGGCATCGCGCAGCTCGGGCATGTTGATGTGGGCGGTGGTGATGGCGATGGTGGGGCGGATGTCCATCCCCGCCGCGATCTCCGCCGCAAACTCGTGGGCCACCCGGTGCCCCCACGGGTCGAGGGACACGATGCGCCCCGGATCGCCCCACTGGGGATGGGGGCCGATGGCGGCGGCCGGCACCGTGTTGGTCAGGTCGGGGCGATGATCCCGTTGCAGGTTGCCCGCGGCCACCGCCAGGGCTCGATACACCGCGTAGGAACCCGAGTGGGTGCCGATCACATTGCGCATGGCCGGTTCGGCCAGACCGGCCACCAGCGGCCCCCGGGCGGTGGCACTGGTGGCACCCCAGCGCACCGCCGGTGCCTGCCGGCTGCCAGCACCCCGCGGGTGGGAAGTCAGAACGATGTGGGATGCCATGACCGTCTCCTGAAAACCTGACCATATGGTCAATTTTTTACAAGCGAGTTTCATGCCATGGCCCGAACCCCGTAATACCGGAAAAAATCC
>JAEUNV010000237.1 GCA_016790385.1 Zoogloea sp. | reverse complement strand
GTGGAAATGGCCCCCCGCGATCCGATTCTCGGCCTGAATGAAGCCTTCAACGCGGATACCCGCAGCACCAAGGTCAACCTCGGCGTTGGCGTTTACTTCGACGACAACGGCAAGATCCCCCTGCTGGGCGCCGTCAAGACGGCCGAAAAGGCCCGCCTTGAGGCCGCACCGCCGCGGGGTTATCAGCCCATCGAAGGGCCGGTCGCCTACAACAATGCCGTTCAGAACCTGCTGTTCGGTGCAGACAGCGCCATCATCCGTGACGGCCGGGTAGTCACCGCCCAGGCCCTTGGTGGCACGGGCGCCCTGCGCATCGGCGCCGATCTGATCAAGCGGGTCGTGCCGGGCGCCACCGTTTATATCTCTGACCCATCCTGGGAGAACCACCGCGCCCTGTTCGAGGCTGCCGGCTTCCCCGTGGACACCTACCCGTACTACAACCCTGAAACCCGCGGCGCCAACGCCGAGGCCATGATCGCCAAGCTCAACAGCCTGCCGGCCGGCTCGGTGATCGTGCTGCACGCCTGTTGCCACAACCCCACCGGCGCCGACCTCACCGAAGCCCAGTGGGCCGAAGTGGTAAAGGCCTGTGCCAACCGTGGCCTGATTCCCTTCCTCGACATGGCCTACCAAGGCTTTGCCGACGGTATCGAGCCGGACGCGGTGGCGGTGAACCTGTTCTCGGCCTCCGGCCTGTCCTTCTTCGTGTCCAGCTCTTTTTCCAAAAGCTTTTCGCTCTATGGCGAGCGCGTCGGCGCCCTGTCCATCGTCACCCAGAGCAAGGACGAGTCCGCCCGCGTGCTGTCCCAGCTCAAGCGCGTGATCCGCACCAACTACTCCAACCCGCCGATCCATGGCGGAGCCATCGTGGCTGCCGTACTGTCCACCCCGGCGCTGCGCCAGGAATGGGAAACCGAACTGGCCGGCATGCGTGACCGCATCCGAGCCATGCGTACCGGCCTGGTTGAGCAACTGGCCGCCCGTAAGGTCGACCAGGACTTCTCCTTCGTGATCAAGCAGCGCGGCATGTTCTCCTACACCGGGCTCACCACGCCCCAGGTGGAGCGCATGAAGGACGAGTTCGGCATTTACGCCGTCGGTACCGGGCGGATCTGTCTGGCGGCACTGAACAGCAAGAATCTGGATTACGTCGCCGACGCCATTGCAGCCGTGATCAAAGCCTGAGGTTTCGGGGTGCCGGACTGATCGAGCCCCGGCGGCACCCCGTAATGCCGGCCTTGACTTCGCTCAGATCCAAGCCTAGAATGCGCGCCTCTGTTCCTCGATAGCTCAGTCGGTAGAGCGCCGGACTGTTAATCCGTAGGTCCCTGGTTCGAGCCCAGGTCGAGGAGCCACAATATCAAGCAATAGGCCAACCCCTTGGGTTGGCCTATTGCTTTTACTCTCTGCCTTTCGCTCCATGTTCTGGTGACAAGGGACCGATCACGGGTCGAGCCAACGCCCCGTCCTCCCCCTCCGATGTATCCAGGCCGGGCCGGGGCACGAAACAGCACACCCGGCCGGATTCGTCGAACCGAACCTGACAGACGGACAGCATCCTTGCGCGAAGCCGCGCCCGGGCACGCTGCACGCGAGACTTTGCACCAGCCAGCGACAGCCCCTTCAACTCGGCAAAGCGCAACCGGCTCATGCCACCAAGGTCACACAGGGTGAGGGCTTCACGGTCTACTTCGGACAATTCCGCGAGCACTCTCGGCAAACAAACGGCCAGCGCATCCACGGCAAGGCATTCCGGCTCTTCCGCTGCCAGCCCCTCAGGTAGGGGCACTTCGCCGTGCTGACGGCGGGCATGGTCAACCACCAGATTGCGTGCCGCCTCGAACAACCATGCACGGGGCTGACCGACCTCGCAAAACGCCCTGCCCCTTCGCCACGCCCGCAAAAAGAGATCGTGGAGCAGATCCTCGGCCTCCACAGGGTTCCCAACGCGATGATGCAGAAAGCGCAGCAACTCCCCTTCGTACCGAGCCCACGCCACCTGCAGACAGGGCAATTGCAGCGCCGGCTCACCCCGATCAGGCATGGGACACGGCCCTTGGTCGGGTGCGATTGACGATCGCCACCAGGGAGAGCATGACCGGCACCTCCACCAGCACCCCCACCACGGTAGCGAGCGCCGCGCCGGAGTCCAGCCCGAAGAGGGAAATGGCGACGGCCACCGCCAGCTCAAAGAAATTTGACGTGCCAATCAGGCAGGCGGGCCCGGCAATGTCGTGGGGCAGCCGCAACAGGCGTGCGGCCACGAAGCCGACGGCAAAGATGCCATAGCTCTGCACGATCAGCGGCACGGCAATCATGGCGATGACAGCAGGCTTTGCCATGATCGTGCCGGCTTGAAAGCCGAACAGCAGCACCACAGTCGCGATCAGACCGACGATGGACCAAGGCTTGAGCCGTGCAACGAAACCGGCTATTGCTCCGGCCGGACGGCGGGATAGCCAATGGCGCGTCCCCATGCCCGCGCCGAGGGGGATCACCACATAAAGCAACGTCGACAGCACCAACGTCTCCCAGGGCACGGCGATGTCGGTGACATCCAGCAGAAAAGCGGCAATGGGCGCAAAAGCCACCACCATGATGAGATCGTTCACTGTGACCTGCACCAGCGTGTAGTTGGCGTCGCCACGGACAAGCTGACTCCACACGAAGACCATGGCGGTGCAAGGGGCGACGCCAAGGAGGATCATGCCGGCGATGTACTCACTGGCGGACGCAGGGTCAACCCACGGCGCAAACACGTGATGAAAGAAGATAACGCCCAGAGCAGCCATGGTGAAAGGCTTGATCAGCCAATTGACCACCAGCGTGAGCAGCAGGCCCCGCGGGCGCCGTCCGACCCCTCTTACCGCAGACCAATCGATCTGGATCATCATGGGGTAGATCATGATCCAGATGAACGCCGCGACCACCAGGTTGACATGTGCATACTCCAGGCCGGCGATGATCCGAAACACACCGGGTGCGACGAGGCCGAGAAACACGCCTGCGGCAATCCCGAGGGCCACCCAGATACTCAGAAAACGCTCGAACACCCCCATGTCAAAAACCTCCTGCGCAGGCCGCCAAAGCTGAACGGCGATGGAAGCGCCACGCAAGGCAGGATGGGGAGCAACATGTACTCGGAAAGAGAGGAGATCGATTCATCATCAGGGGACAAAGCTCAGCGGAACAAGACCTTTCAACTATACAATGATTCTTGAAATGACATCGAGCAACAGAATATCCGGTGCATCCTTTCGCCCACTGCCGCGTCTTCTGTTTACCTGACCACATTTCCCCGTCGCACCCTAAAGGATCGATGTCATGCTCCTTCCCGACTCCTGGCTGTTCTCAGCGCTCAATAGCGGGCTCGGTAATCTGGCAGCTTATCTGGCTGCCCATGTGTTGCTGTGCCTGCTACCGGCCTTCTTCATCGCGGGTGCCATGGCGGCGCTGATTCCCAAAGAGAGTGTCACGCGCTTTCTTGGACGCAACTCGCCAAAGCGTGTTTCCTACCCGGCCGCCGCCGCGGCGGGATCACTGCTCGCGGTGTGTTCGTGCACCATTGTTCCCCTCTTTGCCGGCATTCACCGAAAGGGGGCAGGCCTCGGTCCGGCCATCACCTTCCTGTTCTTTGCACCGGCGGCCAATATCCTGGCCCTTGTCTACACCGGCGGGGTCATCGGACCCGAGCTGGCCGTGGCGCGCCTTCTCCTGTCCCTGGTCTTCGGCATTGGCATCGGACTCATCATGGCACTGCTCTTCCGGGCTGACGATGCAGCCCACGACCTTGCCACCGACAACGCCTTCACGGGCCGGGACACCCCTCGAATGGAGCGGAGCACCCTTGCCTTCCTCCTCGGCTGGATCGCCCTGCTGCTGGCCGGCACCCTCAAGCTCGACTTCCTTACAGGCACCTTTGCGCACTTCGATGTTGCGTTGGGGGAAGCCGCCAACTGGCAGGCCAGCCTTGACCGGCTGGTTCCCTACGACGCAGCCAAAGGTGAAGAGGGGGTCTCGGTCCAGGGCGCGATGCTCATCCTGCTCCTTGGAACCATTGCCGTATGCGCCTGGCAGGGCTTCGAGAACATTCAGAACGGTGTTTCGGGCTGGACCCACAGCACCCTTGCACTGATCGCAGCCACCCTCCTGCTCGCAGCCCTCTCCATACAGACATCGGGCGACGGGCTGCGTATCGGCATTACTGGCAAGTTCGTTGCTGTCGGCTGCCTCCTGGTCGCGCTGGGCATTCTCGCCCAACGACGCCTCTCCACCGATCAGATCCAGGACTGGATCTGGGAATCGTGGCGCTTTGTAAAGCAGATCTTTCCGCTACTGATCATAGGGGTATTCATTGTGGGTGTCGCCCGCAACCTGATCCGCCCCGAGTGGGTCCAGAGCCTGGCTGGCAGCAATTCCCTGACCGGCAACCTGACGGGTGTTGCTTTTGGCGTTTTCATGTATTTTCCAACGCTGGTGGAAGTGCCCATCGCACGGATGTTCCTCGATCTCGGAATGCACCGCGGCCCGCTGTTGGCCTATCTCATGTCAGACCCCGAACTTTCATTGCAGAGCATCCTCATCATTTCCGCGATCATCGGTCGCCGCAAGACGTGGACTTACGTTGCACTCGTCGCCCTCTTCAGCGCCACTGCTGGCCTGACCTACGGCGCCTGGACCGACGGCACCCCACCCCTTGTCCTGGGCCTGCTGCTGGCTGGCTTCATCGGCACCCTTGCCGCCCTGCTGACCCTTGCGCAGCACCTCGCCACCACCCCTCCAAGAAAAGGAGCCTGACCATGCTGACCATCAAGATACTCGGCCCCGGCTGCGCCAACTGTCGCAAGCTCGACGAGATAGCCCGTACAGCCGTTGCAGATCTCGGCGTAGACGCGGAGATCGTCAAGATCACGGACATGGCAGCCATCATTGACTACGACGTGCTGAAAACGCCAGGCTTGGTGATCAATGACAAGCTGGTCTGCTCCGGACGCATTCCCACCCCCGAAAGCGTCAAGGAATGGATCAGGGCCGCTGCGGCGTGAATCGGATCTGCGCGGTCAGGGTTGACTGACCTCAAATCCATGTCTAAAATTAGTGACTCAATTCCTCGATAGCTCAGTCGGTAGAGCGCCGGACTGTTAATCCGTAGGTCCCTGGTTCGAGCCCAGGTCGAGGAGCCAGATCAAGCAAAAGGGCCAGCCCATAAGGGTTGGCCCTTTTGCTTTGGGCATCCCAAAAGCGCACTACCACGAGGCGCTTGGAACAGGGGGCCGTCACCCCAAGGCCCGCCCCCATTTGGATCTCATCCGCCGTACCGCCCCACGGGCACCCAGCACCACCAAAGCTCCGACGTCCGGGATTCGGGCCGCGCCTCGCCTCACATGCCTTGCCCTTCGCCGCCGCAGCCCCCATAATTTTTGACAAAGCGGACGCTTTTCGGCACGGAACAAGGTGCCCCCCAGCGTACCGGCCTACAAGATTCGCTGTGCCCCCCACTCGACACCAAGATGACCCAGCGCGTGAT
>JAEUNV010000235.1 GCA_016790385.1 Zoogloea sp. | reverse complement strand
GCAATCAGGCGATCTCTGTCTGTACTTGGCGGCGGAGGGCACTCGCCGGGCGCCGCTGACGGACGGCCCGTGGCCTCTTGATCGCTAGCGTACCAGCAACAGATAAAGCAAAAAGATATTGAGTGTCACAGATGCTGCCGTCAGCAACCTGAGGGCGAGCTGCGGGTCGCGGGCGAGGAGGGGCGATTTGCGCGGAACGGAAAGCGGGCGATGGGCTCCCCGTTCGATGGCCAACAGGAACTCCTCGGCGGTTTCGAAACGGGCCTTGGGTTCCCGGGCCACAGCCTTGAGCAGCACGGCCTCAAGCCAATCCGGAATATCGGGGCGGTAGCGGGTGGGGGGGACAGGGTCACCGAATTTCGGTGTCTGGAAGGGCTCAATCTCGCCGTAGGGGTATTTGCGTGTAAGCAGTTGGTAAAGGGTGACGCCAACCGCGTACAGGTCGGTCTGCTCATTAGCACCTGTGTTGCGCTGGCCAAAGAGTTCCGGAGCCATGTAGCTTGGGGTGCCGGGGTTGTTGATCTCGCCGAATTTCTGCCCATCGCCGCCGGCGGCATCCGACGCGGCCACACCCAGATCGAGGATGCGCAGGCGGCCCTCGATGTCCAGGTGAATGTTGTCGGGCTTGATGTCCCGATGAACGATGGAAAGGCGATGCAGCCCGGCAAGGCCCTTGAGAATGCGGCTGCCGAGTTCGGCCGTTTCACCGCTGCCGAAGCGGTGCCCGTTGTCAAGCCGGGCCCGCAGGGTGGCGCCCTCGTGCCAGCTCATCAGGTAGTAAAGGTGGCTGCGCGCCGCGTGGGGAATGACCTGGGGAAACCAGGCGTCATTCACCCGTCTGGCGAGCCATTCCTCGTGGGCCAGGGCCGCGGCGGATTCGGCATCGCCGTGTTCGGGGCACAGTGTCTTGAGCACGCGGGCCTGACCCTGGGCATCGTGCACGCGGTATAGCAGGGTGGCCATCGACTCGTGAAGGAGGGCGTCGATGACAAGCCCATCGATCTCCTGCCCGGGTTTCAGACGCGGTGGCAAAGGCAGTCGATGGAGGCGGGAGATGTTGTCGCGCAGACGGTCGGGGGGGAGTTCATCGACGCGCAGCACGAGAGCAGTGCAGTTGTCCTGGCTGCCGCCATCCTCGGCGCTCATGGCCAGACGGGAGGCGGCCTCCTGCGGGTCGGTTTCGGCACGCAGGATATCAGCGATGCGTTTCTCGCCGAGGGGGCTCCAAACGCCGTCGCTCATCAGTGCGAACACGTCGCCGGCCTCCAGCTCGCCGTCGGCATAGTCGACGGATAGATGTGCGTCCAGGCCGACTGCCCGGGACAGGACGTTGTCGAGTTCCGGGTGCTCCCACACGTGGTCAGTGCTGAGTTGCTCCAGGTTTCCACTGCGCAGGCGGTAAATGCGCGAATCGCCCACATGGGCGAGGTAGAAGCGGCGTCCGCGCAACACGATGGCCGAGAGGGTGGTGGCCATCCCGACAGTTTCGCGCTTTCGCGCCGCGTGTGACACCAGCCAGCGGTTGAGGGCGTCGAGGACGGTGTCGAGTGACTTGTTGACGGCCCAGGTGTCGGGGGTGGCGTAGTAGTCGGACAGCAGGCCGCGGACGGTGTATTCGGCGGCC
>JAEUNV010000222.1 GCA_016790385.1 Zoogloea sp. | reverse complement strand
GATCACCATGATCCGTTTGACCAACACTCCCGCTCCCACACGCCGAACAGCGAATCCACGCGCCGCAACCACAAAGCCCAACAGCACGACCACATTGAGTTCCATCGCCTCATGGGCAAACTCACCCCATGGCAAAACCTGGAAGATACCGTAGGCAACGGGAATGCTGAGCACGATTGACATCGCGACACGCATCAAGGTCTCACGAACCCCTCCACCGAAACTGACCCGGTAAAGTCCAAGGGCGCCGTTGAGGATCATCATCGTTGCGGCAAAAGCGAGTGCCGACGGCACCACCGTTGCCAGCACAGCCCCGTCCACCTTGCTTTGGAGCACGAACGCCACGATCACGGCGACGAACAGGAGCGTTGCGTCAAAGAGCACCTGCAGGACAGTGCTTGACGGAACGTAATGATTGAAAAGTTTCAGCATCTCAAACTTCGGCGCCCATTTTGAAGGCCACCGCCCAAGTAGTTGGATGTCGCGAGGTAGAGCCCTTGCAGGCACAACCGGTTGTTGCGGCGCATTATCTATGAGGATTGGGTCAAATCACCTCTGTAGCGCCCGTCGAATTTGCAAAATGCGTGAATTAATGTGTGTTCGAACAATAGCGCGAAGCCACCGTCGCCCCCGTGATCCCCGTCACGCAAAAAATTACATTTCACATAAATTCCCGGCATGGGCCAAAACCACGCTTCTGGGGCCCTGCTACAACTCAATCTGGGTTCCGAACTCCACTACCCGGTTGGCCGGAATGCAGAAGAAGTCGGCAGCGCTATGGGCGTTCCTGAACATCAGGATGAAGATCTGCTCACGCCAGCGTCCAAACAGCGAACGAGCCCTCGGAATGAGCGTCTCCCGCCCGAGGAAGAAGGACGATTCCATCAGGACGAAGGGCAGGCCGTGCCTTTCGGCAAGTGTCAGCGCCGCGGGGATGTCCGGGTCGTCCTTGAAACCGAAGCGGACAAACACCCTGTAGAAACCGAAATCCAGCTCCTCCACACGCACCCGCTCGCTTTCGGGCACGTAGGGCACATCGTCGGTGATCATTGTTACGAGCACTACACGGGCATGCAGAACCTTGTTGTGCAGCAGGTTGTGAAGCAGGGCGCGGGGCACGCCATCCGGCGCGGTTGTCATGAACACGCCCGTCCCCGGCACACGGATGGGTGGATCGTGGAACATGGACTGGATGAACAGGTCAAGGGGCATCGTATCCACCTGCATCCTCTCCGTCAGTGCAGCGCGTCCCGTCTTCCAGATCATCAACAGGGCGTGGATGCCCAGGCCCATCACAAGAGGAAACCAGCCTCCATCAAAGATCTTCACCGTATTTGCCGAAAAGAAGGCGAAATCCACGCTGAAGAACAGGACGAGAAAAGCCAGCGCCGAACCCCACCCCCACTTCCACAAGGCCCGGACCACCACGAAGGCCAGCACCGTGTCGATCATCATCGTCAGCGTCACCGCGATGCCGTAGGCCGAGGCCAGGGCGCTTGACGACCGGAAACCCAGAACCAACGCGATCACCGCCCCCAGCAGCATCCAGTTCACATTCGGAACGTAAATCTGCCCTACCTCCTTTTCAGAGGTATGAATGACATGGATACGGGGCGAATAGCCCAATTGAACAGCCTGTTTGGTCAGGGAGAATGCTCCCGATATGACTGCCTGGGAGGCGATGATGGTGGCCAGGGTCGACAAGCCAACCATGGGATAAAGCAGCGGCTCCGGCACCAGCAGGTAGAACGGGTTCTTCACCGCGGCGGGGTCGTCCAGGATCAAAGCGCCCTGCCCCAGGTAGTTCAGATACAGGGCCGGAAAAACATACCCGAACCACGCAACCTTGATCGGACGGCGGCCGAAGTGGCCCATGTCGGCATAAAGCGCCTCGCCACCGGTAATCGCCAGCACAACCGCCCCCAGCGCCAAAAAGCCCAGGCCCCGGTTGGCCACAAAGAAATTCACCGCATGGATCGGATTGAAGGCCTGAAGCACATCCGGATGACGCATCACATTCATGGCCCCGAGCACCCCAAGGGTCGTGAACCAGAACAGCATCACCGGGCCGAACACCGCTCCAACCCGCGCCGTGCCCTTGCGCTGAATCACGAACAGGCCGGTCAGGACGAGCAAGGAGATGGGCAGGACATAGGGGCGGAAAGCAGGCGTTGCCACCTCCAGCCCTTCCACCGCGGACAGCACCGAAATGGCCGGGGTGATCACCCCATCACCGTAAAACAGGGCTGCCCCGAACAGCCCGACCGCCGACATCAGGCCGGCAACGCGGGGGGAACGGGTCGTCCGCAGGGCCAGGGAAGTGAGGGCCATGATGCCCCCCTCCCCTCGGTTGTCGGCCCGCATGATGTAGACCACGTACTTCAAGGACACCACAATGGTCAGCGCCCAGAACACCAGGGAGAGCACGCCAAGCACGTTCTCCGGCGTCACCGCCAGTCCGTGATGCGCGTTGAAGACCTCCTTCATCGTGTAAAGGGGACTCGTGCCGATATCTCCGAAAACCACCCCCATGGCAGCCAGCGCCACTGGAAGCACCTCGGTGGTGGATCGCTTGTCCTGACCTTCGGCAAGCACTGCTGACATTGCGTCCTCCTGGAACACGCCGATTCGTGACGGCCCCTCTGCCTGCAAGAGTGGCCGCATTCTTCGCAACGCACCATCCGGCAAACGGGCGGCAGATCGGTGCGGGACCGAGATACTACCGCATTGCAGCAATAGGAGAGACACGAAGCTGATCAGGATTGCGGCACCCGATACACTCGACACCCGCTTTCCCGGGAGGTCAGCGCCCTGACCGGCGGGGGCAGGGATTGCGAGGCAGCGAGCGCCTCGTCGGGCTGTCAGATCTCCGGCGTGCCGACCATACGAATCCGCGCCATGGCCACCGAGGCGGCGGCGGTGCGGTTCTCGACACCAAGTTTCGCAAAGACATGTTCCAGGTGTTTATTGACCGTGCGCGGACTGGAACCGAGGATCTCACCAATATCCGGACTGGTCTTGCCCTTGATCACCCAGTACAGCACCTCCGCCTCCCTCGCGGTCAGCCTGAATGCGGCCATCAAGGCCTCCACCATGGCAGCATCCGACTCCTCACGCAGCACCAGCAGACACTCGTCCTGGTCGGCCCGTTCATGGAGATTGACGATCAGGCGACGAGGCCCCTGGTTGATATGCAGGGGCGGAAAATCCCTGCCCTGGCGGCGCGCCCGGGTGGATTCATCAATCCAGGCCATGATCGCCTGCGGAGCTTCGTCCTCCTGACCGGCAAAGTAGTCCTGCATCAGTTTACGGGCGAGGGGCGTCTGCCACACCACCCTTCCGCTCTCCGGGCGGATCGCCAGGGTGGCCTGGCCAAATGCGTCCAGGGCGGTGCGAGCCTGTTTCGTCAGGCGGGCGCTCTGCATGTGGGCGGCAATTCGGGCCAGCACCTCCCGCGGACGGATGGGCTTGGTTACGTAGTCGGCCCCTCCGGCCTCAAAAGCGGCCACCACATGCTCGGTCTCGGTCAGGCCTGTCATGAACACAATGGGAATGTGACGGGTGGTGAAGTCGGCCTTCAACCGCCGGGCAACTTCAAACCCGTCCATGCCGGGCATCATGGCATCCAGCAGGATCACGTCTGGGAGGCTCTGCCGCGCGCGGTGCAGCGCCGTTTCGCCGCTGGTAGCCACCAGCACCGTGTAGCCGGATTCATCAAGGGCATCATGGAGCACCGAGAGGTTCTCGGGAATATCGTCCACGATCAATACCAGATCGGAATTG
>JAEUNV010000196.1 GCA_016790385.1 Zoogloea sp. | reverse complement strand
AGGGCGATGTCGAGACCCAGCGAGCCGGTGGAGACGGTCTGGATGTCGCTTTCGACCTCGCCGTCGCCGAGACGCATGATCGAGCCCTTGCCGAACTGCTTTTCGATCTGGGAAAGCGCGGCGGCGAGGGCCTTGGCCTTGTTGTCATCCATCTGTCTGATCCTTGCTGAAAGGGTTTGGAGATTATGGCACAGAGTTTGCGTGCGGGTGGACGCGCTGGAGCGGGTATGGAGTGTGCTTGCGCGTAGCTGTTATTTTATACAGTTAATGGCGGACGTCTACCGCCATCTATCGATGGCCTGCCCGAGTGCGGCTCAGGCGTAACGGCGCAGGAGTTCTTCGAGGGCGAAGACGACGGCCTGGTAACGCACGGACTCCCGGTCGCCGTCGAAGTGGCAGGTGGCGGTGCCCGGTGTCTCACCAGTGCGTCCCCAGCCGAAGCACACCGTGCCTACGGGTTTATCCGCGGACCCGCCGGTGGGGCCGGCAACCCCCGAGATGGACAGGGCCAGGTCGGCCTCGGCCCTTTCGAGAGCGCCCTTGACCATGGCAGCGGTGGTCTGCTCGCTGACGGCCCCATGGCGGGCCAGAGTCATGGGCGAGACGCCAAGCAGAGCGCATTTGGCGTCGTTGGAGTAAGTGATGAAGCCGCAGTCGAACCAAACTGAACTGCCGGCAGTGGCGGTGACCACCTCGGCCACCCAGCCGCCGGTGCACGATTCGGCGGTGGCGAGCCGCCAGCCGCGGGCCTGCAAGCGTTCGCCGACGAGGCGGGAGAGGGATTCCAGGCGGGCGTCCATCAGGCGATCAGCCTCACGAGAAGAGCCAGTACCAGCAGGGTGTAGCCGGCGGCTAAAAGGTCATCGAGCATCACGCCGAAGCCGCCCCGGGTGCGTTCGTCCACCCAGCGGATGGGGGGCGGCTTGACGATGTCGAAGAAACGAAAGAGCACGAAGGCGGTGGTCTGCCAGGCGAGACTGGATGGGGTGAGCCACAGCACCAGCCAGATTGCGACAATCTCGTCCCATACAATGCCCCCATGATCGGCTACGCCGAGGGCCCGCCCGGTGCGCTCGCAGGCCAGGATGCCGAAGAGGAAGCTGGCCAGCAGCAGTCCGCCGAACAATGGGTCGGAAAGGGGGGCGCGCACGAAGGGAAAGAGCAGCCAGCCGACCAGGGTGCCGGCAGTGCCCGGGCCTTTCGGCATCAGGCCCGAACCGAAGCCCAGGGCGATGAAATGGGCAGGGTCGGAAACGAGGAAGCGCAGGGTCGGCTTCATGTGTCGTGGCCGAAATGGTCGTAGCCGCTCACGGTCAGATTGTCGAGCCGGCCATCGGCGCGGCGCAGTTTCAACTGGCCCGGCGCATCGGTGAGGTGTCCGATGCGATGCAGGGGAAGGTCGAGACGAGCGGACAGGGCGAGCACATCGTCGCGTCGGAGGGCGGGGGCGGAAAACAGCAGCTCGTAGTCGTCACCGCCGGCCGTGCAGGCCTGGAAGGCCCGCGTCGGATCGCCACAGGCGGCAATCAGCGGCGCCAGGGGCAGGGCCGCCTCATCCACTTCGGCGCCGACGCCGGAGCGCTCGAGGATATGGGCAAGATCACCCAGCAGGCCATCGGAGACGTCCAGCATGGCGGTAGCGAGGCCGCGCAGGGCCAGACCGAGGGCGACGCGGGGCTGCGGACGTTGCAGGGCCGCCAGACAGTCGGCACGCCAATCGGCCGCGAGCTGGATATCCGACTTGAGGTGGGCCAGACCCAGAGCTGCTCGGCCCGGTGCCCCGGAGATCCACAGTTCATCACCGGGCCGTCCGCCGTCACGGGTGATGGCTTTGCCAAGCGGCACTTCACCAAAGATGGTCGGGCACAGATTGAGGGGGCCGCGGGTGGTGTCGCCACCGATGGCATCAATGCCGAAAGCCGCGCAGCAGGCAAAAAAGCCCTTGGCAAAGGGCGCGATCCAGCTTTCGTCGGCGCTCGGCAGACTGGCGGCGAGCACCACCCAGCGTGGCTCGGCGCCCATGGCTGCGAGGTCGGAGACGTTCACCGCCAGAGTCTTCCAGCCCAGATCCTCGGGGTCGGTATCGACAAAGAAATGAGTGCCCGCCACCACCATGTCGGTGGAGATCGCCAGTTGCATCCCGGGGCGGGCGCGGATCAGTGCCGCGTCATCGCCCACCGCCAGGTCGGTATGGCTGGCGGGGCGGGTGAAATGACGGCGGATCAGGGCGAATTCGGAGGGCATTGAGCGATGGTTTGGGCGCCGTCAGTGCCGGTGTCAGCCCTTGTCGCCGTTTCGGGCATTACGGCGTTGCTGGGCGTTGGCCTCCACCTCGTCGGTGCGCACGCGGGCTGCGAGCTTGTCGAGTACGCCGTTCACGAACTTGTGCCCGTCGGTGCCGCCGTAGCCTTTGGCCAGCTCTATCGCCTCGTTGATGATCACCCGGTAGGGGGTTTCCGGGCGGTGGATCAGTTCGAACGTGGATATCAGCAGGATGCCGCGTTCGATCGGCGACAACTCGTTGATCTGGCGATCAATGTAGGCGGCAAAGCCGACCTGGAGCTCTGCCGCATTGCTGATCGTGCCGCGCAACAGGCCAAGGAAGAGATCCCGGTCGCACTTGTCGAAGCCGCCGACTTCCGCGAGCTGGCTTTCGATGGCGGTCAGCGGAGCCTGACTCAGCAGCCACTGGTAAACGCCCTGCAAGGCGAACTCGCGGGCGCGGCGGCGGGGGGATTTGTTGGCCGTGCTCATGCCAGCGCCTTCAGGAGACGGGCCATTTCAACGGCGGCCTGGGCGCAGTCGGCACCCTTGACCTGCATGCGGGCCAGAGCCTGATCGTCGTCTTCGGTGGTCAGGATGCCGTTGGCGACGGGTACGCCGGTGTCGAGGGCAACGCGGGTGATGCCCGCGCCCTGCTCGTTGGATACGAGCTCAAAGTGGTAGGTTTCACCGCGGATCACCGCGCCAAGGGCGACCAAGGCATCGAAGCGGCCGCTCCTGGCCATGACCTGCAGGGTCAGCGGCGCTTCGAGGGCGCCGGGCACGGTGGCGATGGTGATGGCATCGCTGGCAACACCGAGACGTTGCAGCTCGGAGGTGCATGAGGACAGCAAGCCCTCGCACACGTCCAGGTTGAAACGGCACATGACAATGCCGATGCGGAGGCCGCCGCCGTCCAGGTTCGGTTCGATTTCGCGGATGTTTTCGTAGTGGGGCATGGGATGTCCTGTAAGGCTTTCGGGGGGAGGGCTCAGGCGCCGGGGGCTTCGTGGCCGACGACGGTCAGGCCGAAGCCCGCCATGCTGGGGATCTTGCGTGGGCTGGCGAGAATCTTCATCCGGCCCACGTTGAGGCCGGCAAGAATCTGGGCGCCGATGCCGAACAGCCGCGGATCCCACTTCTGGGCCGGGCGATTTGCCGCCGCGTCCGGCGATAGCTGGGCCAGGAGATCCTGGCCGGTCTGGGGACGATAGAGCAACACCAGGACACCGTGACCGTGCTCGGCAATGCGCTTCAGGGCGGTGTCGACGGGAAAACTGTGGCGACCGCTGGCAGGGTCGAGGAAATCCAGCACCGAGACAGGTTCATGGACCCGGACAAGGGTATCCACCTCGGGGCGGATATCGCCGTAGGCCATGGCCAGATGCACCTCGCCAGAGGTCTTGTCTTCGAAGGCGGAGAGGCGGAAAGGGCCGTAAGGGGTGTCCACGTTCTTTTCGCTGACTTTTTCCACCAGCTTTTCGGTCCGCGCGCGGTATTCGATGAGGTCGCGGATGGCGCCGATCCGGAGATCGTGTTCGCGGGCGAACACGATCAGTTCGGGCAGCCGGGCCATGGTCCCGTCATCGTTCATGATCTCGCAGATCACGGAAGCCGGTTCCAGCCCGGCGATGCCAGCCAGATCACAACCTGCCTCCGTGTGTCCGGCGCGGATGAGCACGCCGCCCGGCTTGGCCATGATCGGGAAGATGTGGCCCGGCTGGACGATGTCGCTGGCCTTGGCATGACGGGCGACCGCCGCCTGTACGGTGCGCGCCCGGTCGGCCGCGGAGATGCCGGTGGTGACGCCCTCGGCGGCTTCGATGGAGACGGTGAAGGCGGTGCTGAACTGGCTGCGGTTGTCCCGCGCCATGTGGTTGATGCCCAGCTGACGGCAACGCTCTTCGGTCAGGGTCAGGCAGATCAGGCCTCGGGCATGCTTGGCCATGAAGTTGATGGTTTCCGGGGTGATGAACTCGGCGGCGATGACGATGTCGCCTTCGTTCTCCCGGTCTTCTTCGTCCACGAGGATGACCATCCGGCCGGCCTTGATGTCGGCAATGATGTCCTGGATGGGGGCGAGTGCGCTCATGGCAAGGATACTCCGGCAAGGGGTGAGTGCTGACCCTCGAGGCGCGCGTGCTCGCGGGCGATAGGCCCGCCTGGCCGCAACGACGGGTTCAGCAGTGATCTTCTGCGATTCATGAGCATGGTGCTGAATGCCCTGTCAGATCGACGGCGGGCAGTCAGGCCGTCAAGTGTTTCTTGGGCCGGACATTTTCCCACACCAGGGCGGCCAAGCGCGACTTTATCCACTGGCAGCCTGTCAGATGACGTCCGCCATGCAGCCCCCAGAAATGGGTGAAATGCCCCGATCTGTCTGGGCTCTTTGCCCCGGTATGCCGGTCATGCGCCGTTTGTTGGCGAGAGTGTCTTTGATATCAGTGGCTTGTGGGTGCTTGGTGCGGTGGCACGGGGTTTGCGCTTGTCCTCGAGCAATGGAGCCGCAGGGGTGTGCCCCCCGTTCAAGCTGCACTGCACGGAAATGTCGCGACGGACTAAACAACAAGAGAGGGGAAACACAATGAAATTCCGGTCTTCTTCAGCGCAGCTAACGTTGGGCCTTGTCGCCATGGTGCTTGCACCGGTCGGCCAGGCGGCCGTGCTGTCCCTCGACGGCACGACCTGGACTGCAACCGGCGCCACCGGCCTGATCGCCGGTGACAGCACCGTCACCACCTCACCAACCGGGAACGCCCGCTTTGGCTATGTGTCCACTGCCGGCGGCGTTGCGGGCGTCTCACCGCTGCTGCTCAAGACTGATGGCAAGGGCAATGAAGCCGCGAACAATGGTTCCAAGGTGGTTTCCAGCGTCTTCAGCGCCCAGGCCAACGACAGCCTGTCCCTGAACTTCAACTACATTTCCACCGACGGCCGCGGCTACGACGATTACGCCTGGGCACGGCTGGTGAAGGCCGGGACGAATACCACTGCGGCATGGCTGTTTACCGCCCGCAGCACCAACTCGGCGCGGGGCAATGTGGTGCCGGGGGATGTGCTGAAGCGCCAGCAGGACAGCAGCCTGCCGGATGAGCTTGATGCCGTGCTCAATGACGGCGCGTCGATCGGCTTCAATGTGTCGAGCACCGTGTGGGATCCGTTGGGGGTGTCCAGCGGCTTCTGCTGGGATGCCGCGAACACCTGCGGCCCGTCGGGCTGGATCCACTCCGACTACACCTTTACCGGTGCCGGCAACTTCGTTCTGGAGTTTGGCGTCGTCAACTGGGGCGATGAAATCTTCGACTCGGCGCTGGCCTTCGACTTCTCCGGCCTGGAACAGGCCCGCTTTCCCGATGCAGCCACGCCGCCCACTAGCACGGTGCCCGAGCCCGCTTCATCGGCCCTGGCGCTGGTGGGCCTGGGCCTGATGGGCGGACTCAGTCGCCGCAAATGCGGCTGATTCCGCTCAACTCGTGCTGCGGTCCATGCTGAGCAGGCGCTCGCAGTAGCGGGCTATCAGGTCGATTTCCAGGTTGACCTTGCTGCCGGTGGTCAGGAGGCGCAGGGTGGTTACCTGCACCGTGTGGGGAATCAGGTTGATGGAAAAGTCGCAGCCATCGACCTGATTGACCGTCAGGCTGACACCATCCACCGTGATCGATCCCTTGCGGGCGATGTAGCCGGCGAGGGCTGCCGGCGCGCGGATCACCAGTTCGTGGCTCTCGCCGACCGGGGCGAAGCGGAGCACTTCGCCAAGGCCATCCACATGACCGGTAACCAGATGGCCGCCCAGGCGGTCTGCCAGCCGGAGCGCTTTCTCGAGGTTCACCTCGCCAGGGGCATCGAGACCGACGGTGCAATTGAGGGTCTCGCGGGAGACGTCGAACTGGACGGTATTGCCCTCCCGGGCAATCACCGTGAGGCACACGCCGCTGTTGGCGATGCTGTCGCCCAACTGCACATCGTCCAGGTCCAGGCTGCCGACGTCCACCGTCAGGCGCACGCCTTCTTCGAGGGGGGATACGCTCAGGATGCGGCCGGTGGCAGCAACGATTCCGGAAAACATGGGCTTGACGCTTTCGTGAGGGTAAAGCGTCATCTTAGGCGATTTCCGCCAGGCGCAGGCACTCCCGCCCGGTGGCAAAATGGCGCAAGGGCCCCGGAGGGGGCCCTTGCAGGGATTGGGACTGAAAGTGTGCTTAGAGAATCTCGGCGATATGGTCGCGATCCTTCAGCTCCTTTTCAAACTGGCAAATCTCCAGACCGAGAGCGTTGCGGGCCGATACCATCCCGACGGGCTTGCCGTTCTCCACCACCGGCACATGACGGAAACCACCTTCAAACATCATGTGGAGCGCGTGGGCGAGCGGCTTGTCGGGCGTGGCGGTCTGCAAGGCGCTGGTCATCACCGCCGAAAGGGGGGTGGTGTCCGGGTCCAGCCCTTTCGCCACGACCCGGTTGAGCACGTCGCGTTCGGTGAACAGCCCGGTGAGCTGTCCCTTGCCATCCACCACCATGATGGCTCCGACCTTGCTGTTGGCCATTGTAACGGCCGCCGCACGGACGGAGGCATCAGCAAGGCTGGAAATGACGGTCTGACCTTCCACGACTTGACGCAGGGTTCTGTTGGGCATAGGAGTCTCCTTTATGGGTTTGATGGCCGATGCGTTGAACTCGTAAAGTCCGGCGGGGACTGAAGGCCCGATTCCTGCACGGGCACGGCCCACCGGTAAAAAAGGCGCTCGCAGGCGCCCTTGCTGTTTCGTCCGGTCAGGTGCCCGTCTTGGGGGCTGCCGGTTTGCTCATGTCGGGTTTGGTGTGCTTGGCGTTGTCCCCGCAGGCCTGGGCGCTGGTGGCAAAGCCGAGGGCGAGGGCGAGCAGCAGGAAAAGGGAGCGAATCATTTCGGTGTCTCCGTATAGGGTTTATATGCTCATCATGGAACGTCCGGGAAGGTTTCGCAAGGGGCGTAACACGCCCCTGATCCCAACCTGGTTCAGCGCGTTGGAAAACCGCGCCGCTTCGGCATACCATCGCGCAACAGCTTCCTGCGACAGGCGACGGATAAGACTCCATGACGGCAACGGGAACAGCGGGCACTGATGGGCCGGAAGCCGGCAAATGGCCCTTCGTGGTGGTATTGGGGGGCTTTGAGGGCACGCCATGGCAGGTGCGGGGCTTGCTCCAGCACATCGGGCCGCAATGGGTTGCGGCCTTTTTGCTTGCCGATCCGCTGCCGGTCGATGAACTCAGTGCCGAGTGCGGTCTTCCGGTGAGTCTGGCCGTCGACGGCGATATCCCTGCGGCGGGTATGCTGCATGTCTGCCCGCCAGGCCACGCTCTGCTGGCGCTCGGGCATGGCTTGGGTGTGGCGCAGGCGGGCCGGGGTGAAGGGCGGTCGGAGTGCCTCGATCGGCTGCTCGAATCCGTCGCTACCACGTTGGGGGATGCAGCTATTGTGGTGCTGCCGGCGTGGGCCGGTGGCGACGAAACCCCAGGCGTGGCCGCCGTTCGCGCGGCCGGCGGCACGGTGGTGTACCTGGAGGGGGAGGCCGTGCCCGCGGAATTGACCGCTTGGCTCAGCGATGCGGGCGCCCGGTTGGGCCGTGCGGCGGAAGAACGCTCCGAAGCGGAAGAGCGGGCCTTTCGCGCCCTGATGACGCTGACCTCCCGGGAAACC
>JAEUNV010000171.1 GCA_016790385.1 Zoogloea sp. | reverse complement strand
AAGGTTCCAGGCCACCAGCAGGTGGTCTGCATCGAACACGGCGATGCCGTGGTCGATGGTGTCGAGGGTGGATTGCAGCAAGCGCGACTTGTGGGCCAGCTCGCGTTGGCGCAGGCGGGCCTCTTCGGCCTTGAGGTCGGTTACGTCCGAGTAGATGCCCACCAGGCAACCGTCGGCCATGCGGTGTTCGCGTATCTGCAGGGCCTGACCGGAGGGCAGTTGCATCTCGCAGCGCCCGTCCTGTCCGCGTTCCGCAATCAGGGTGGGGAGAAGGCTCCCGCCGGTGGCGGAATCGTAGCTCGCGGTTTCGGCCAGTATGTTGCCCAGCGGTCGGCTGCCGGCATTGCTGGCAAGGCGGTCGAGCTGGCGGAAGGCCTCGTTGCACAGGAGCAGCCTATCGTCCGGGTCAAACAGGGCAAATCCGTCGGAGATGTTGTCCACCGCTGTTTCCAGTTGCAGACGTGCGGCGGTTGCGCGTGCTGAAACCTCGCCGAGGGCCTCGAGGGCGGCGGTCAGTTCTTCAGTGCGCTGGCGGATCTGTTCTTCGAGTACGACCGTCGTCTGCAGCAGGCCGTAGTCGCGGCCCTGATCATTGAGGCTGCGCTCCACCTGATAGACCAGGGCATCGATGATCTTGTCGCGACGTAGAACCTCTTCCCGCAGACCTTTGAGATCCTGGCTGTCACAGCGGATTTCACCGAGTACGCTCATGGTGATGTGATTCGCCCGCCAAATGCGATCCCGGTGAATGTCTGGTTGATGTGCATGCCCCGATACTGCTCGCCAAAAGTATTGAAGCCGATCACCCGGTTTGTCGCCATCCGCGCACCAACCGTTTCGACAATGTTCAGGGCACGGCATTCGAGCAGGCGCAAGATGCAGTCGCAGCCGAGGATAAGCTCCACATCACCCACCGCTTCCGCCGCAGCTGCCAGGGTGGCTTCCAGATTGGCCAGAATGTCCTCGCCGCAGGCCATACGGAAGACGATACCGCGGTCAATCGCACAGAAGAAACTCAGACTGCCGTCCGGGTTGACCCGCTGTATGGAACGCACGAAATCCGAGTTGCCGATGCGCACCACCACCGGATGGGCCGCAAAGACATCCGGGCTCAGGGCCGACGGGTCGATGCCCAGGGCGCGGGCGTACTCGGGGGCCGCAGGGCACCCATTGATCTCGGTGACGATGCGCTTTTCAGGCACCGCGTCGGTAACAACCAGGCGTTTCTCCGTGGGGCCGAAGTGTTGGGTCTTGAACAGCGTGAAGGCACGCTCTGTCGAGGCCACCAGCAGTACCGCAGCATCGCGCACCAGGCGCCCCCTGAAGATCACCCGGGTGTCGGTGAAGCTGAGATCACCTCCGGCGGAGCCACCGGTGAGCGGAATTCCGCCCAGCCCGTCATGGAAGGCGCGGGCCACGCACTCCTCCCGCGACGACAGACCATCCACCAGCATGAAAGCAAAGCAGCGTTGATTGTCGAGGCCCCCCAGGCGGGCCTGGAGCCTGCTGCGCAGCGCCTGGGCAAACAGGGCCATGCTCGGTGTGTCGGTATTCGTCAGGTCTTCAAGAAGGCCAATCTCGAAGTCGATCTCGCCGGGGGCGAAACAGGCACCGATGAGGCTCCCCTCCTGGTAACCGTCCGGGCCGATCTCGCCAGCCGTGGTGCAGCCGACCAGCGGTGTGGGGCCAAAGGCAGCGTCCAGGCTGGCGGCGAGGGCATCGGGGGCATAGCGACTTGATGCGAAGACGATGGACAAACCATCCGCGACGGGAGTCAGCGCCGCGGCCAGCTCGCGGGAGGCCTCCTGCGGATCAGGGTTCCGGCTCGAGCCGATGCGGATGCCCGATATCGCGCTGCCATCTTCGGCCAACTGGGCGCTCATTATTGATTGTTCTCCTCCGGGCGTCGTCGCACGCAGGGCGGGTACCCAGCGCGATCGTCGAGGTCTCCAACTTCTAACGGAGGCGTGGTTCTATAACTTTAGATCTATCCTCGATCGGCTCTTCAGGCAGCGGGCCCGGACGGTCAATTGATGAAGTCGGCAGGGAGCTGGCGGACGGCTTCGAGGGTTCGCAGAATGTGCTCGGAGAGGATGCGCGTGGCTTCGGCGCCGTTGCGGGCGAGGGCGGCGTCGACGATGGCCTGGTGTTCGGCATGGACGTCCCGGGGGATGGGCTGGCGGAACAGGGACAGGCGGCGGTAGCGCTCCGACTGGTGGTACAGGATGTTCTGGAAGTGTCGGATCCAGCGTGAGGGGCAGGCGCCGATCAAGGCTTCGTGGAAAGCCCGGTTGCGCATCTCCCATTCCTCCCGGCTGGCCTTGGAGCCATCGCCGAGCTTGTCCTCGGCCCGGGACAGCATGTGGAAGGCGGCGACCACACTGGCTTCCCAGGCATCGTCACCCAGTTCGATGGATTGCTGCAAGGCGGAGGTTTCGAGCAGCACGCGGGTGCGGGTGATGTCGGCGAAGTCGTCGAGGGACATGGGGGCGACGCGAAAACCGCGCTGACCCTGGGCCACCACCAGGGCATCTGTCACCAGGAGCTGCAAGGCCTCGCGCAGTGTCCCGGCGCCAACTTCGTACTGATCCTTGAGATGCTCGACACGCAGCTTCTCGCCCGGGCGATGGACGCCTTCGATGATGTCCCTGCGCAACTGACGGTAGGCCGTCTCGGCAAGAGTCTTGGGTTCGTCACTGTCGCTGACGAGATCCGGGGCATTGGCCAGATCGTTCATGGTGAGGGTTCCGCAGTCTTGTTCTTGGTCCACGGGTGTGGATGGATCACCCGGATTCTAGCCCATGGGGCATATTACGAGCATAGACAAAAATCTCGAGAAAAGTTATTGACGTCGAGATAAGAAATAAATATCGTAGCATCTACAAAATATATATGTGGATGCGAGACATGAGCGACAAGACGATCTCTCCCGTGACGCCGGTGGCCGTGACCCAGCAGGTCATCTCCGCGGCGGCAGTCAGCGTCGCGCTGGAAGCCGCCGTCGCCCACGCCGAGCGCATCGGTGTGCGTATCAATGTGGCGGTGGCGGACAGCGGCGGCAATCTCGCCGGCTTCCTGCGCATGCCCGGCGCCTTCCTGCAATCCATCGATATCGCCATCGACAAGGCCTACACGGCTTCTGGCTTCGGGTTCTCGACGAAGGACTGGATGAAGCACATCGGCCACGACGAGGGGATGAAGCTCGGCTTTTCCGCCCGGCCCCGGTTGGTGGTCTTCGGCGGTGGCCTGCCCATCCGGGCGGATGGGGCGCTGATCGGTGGTATCGGGGTGTCCGGTGCGTCCGAGGCCCAGGATGAGGAATGCGCGCGGGCGGCACTCGACGCCATCGGCGCTGAATGAAGCAGACAGCTCTTCACACGGGAAGGAAGAACACGAGATGAAACGGATCAAGAACTTCATCAACGGCGAGTTCATCGAAGCGGCCGGTGGGCGGCTGTTCGACAAGCGCTCGCCCCTCGACAACCAGGTGATCGCCCAGGTCAGCGAGGCCGGCAGGCCTGAGGTCGAGGCCGCCGTGGCCGCCGGCCGCGCCGCCCTGGAGGGCGAGTGGGGCCGGATCACCGTCGCCGAAAGGGTGGAACTGCTCTACGGCGTGGCCAATGAGATCAACCGTCGCTTCGACGACTTTCTGAGCGCCGAAGTGGCCGATACCGGCAAGCCACGCAGCCTGGCCAGCCACCTGGACATCCCCCGCGGTGCGGCCAACTTCAAGATCTTCGCCGACGTGGTGAAGAACGTTCCCAGCGAGTTTTTCGAGATGGCCACCCCCGATGGCCGCGGTGCCATCAACTACGCCGTGCGTCGCCCGGTGGGCGTGGTGGGCGTGGTGTGCCCGTGGAACCTGCCCCTGCTGCTGATGACCTGGAAGGTCGGCCCGGCCCTGGCCTGCGGCAACGTGGTGGTGGTCAAGCCCTCCGAGGAAACGCCCCAGACGGCGACGCTGCTGGG
>JAEUNV010000155.1 GCA_016790385.1 Zoogloea sp. | reverse complement strand
ATCGTCGATACCTATTTCAAGCATCGCCTGCCCAACTACGAGGTCTTCGACGAGGAGCGCTACTTCGAGTCCGGTCATGGCGCCTGCGTCTTCGAGCTGAAGGGGGTGCGCATCGGCGTTAACATCTGCGCCGATGTATGGGAATCCGGCGCCGCCGAGGTGGCCCGGGATGCCGGGGCCGGCCTGTTGCTGGTGCTCAATGCCTCGCCCTTCCACATGAACAAGCAGCAGCGCCGTTACGAAGTCATGCGCGAGCGCATCGCCGATACGGGGTTGCCGGTGGCCTACTGCAACCTGGTGGGTGGGCAGGATGAACTGGTTTTTGACGGGGGCTCCTTCGCCCTCGATCAGGATGGCCTGCTGGCCTGGCAGGGGGCGTCGTTTGTGGATGAACTGACCCTGTTGCAGTTCTCCGATGGCGTGTGGCGTGACCAGGGCGTGCCTGACATGCGCCCCGTGGAGGCCGATGTGTATGACGCGCTGGTGCTGGGGGTACGCGACTACCTGGGCAAGAACGGCTTTCCGGGCGCCCTCATCGGCTTGTCGGGGGGCGTCGATTCTGCCCTCACTCTGGCCATTGCCGTCGATGCCCTGGGCGCCGACAAGGTTCGCGCGGTGATGATGCCATCGCCCTACACCGCCCAGATGAGCCTGGATGATTCCCGCGAGATGGTTCGCCGTCTGGGCGTGCGCTACGACGAGATTCCCATCGAGCCGGCCATGCAGACCTTTGCCACCATGCTGGCCCCGCAGTTTGCCGGCCTGCCGGAAGACACCACCGAAGAGAACCTCCAGTCGCGCATCCGCGGCATGCTGCTGATGGCCCTGTCCAACAAGACCGGCGCCATCGTGCTGACCACCGGCAACAAGAGCGAGATGGCCACCGGCTATGCCACCCTGTATGGCGACATGGCCGGCGGATTTGCGGTCATCAAGGACATCTACAAGACCTTCGTCTATCGCCTGTGTGCCTGGCGCAACGCCCAGCCCGGCGGCCCGGTGATCCCCGAGAACATCCTTACTCGCCCACCTTCAGCAGAACTCAAACCTGATCAGTGCGACCAGGATTCCCTGCCGCCCTATGAGGTGCTCGATGCCATCATCGCCGCCTACATGGAGGAAGACCTGTCGCCGCCCGAGATCATCGCCCGGGGCTACCCGGAGGCGGATGTCCGGCGCACGGTGGGCATGCTCCGGCGCAACGAGTACAAGCGCCGCCAAGCGCCGCCGGGCGTTCGCGTGACCCAGCGCGGTTTTGGCAAGGATTGGCGCTACCCCATCACTTCCCGCTATCGCGACGCCTGAAAGCGGGCGGCATGAGCCAATCCGCATGCCTTTCCGGCTAGAATGCGAGACTGTTCCAAAGGAGACTACCCATGAAGAAAATCGAAGCCGTGATCAAGCCCTTCAAGCTCGACGAGGTGCGCGAAGCCCTCTCCGAGGTGGGCATCACTGGCCTGACCGTCACCGAAGTGAAGGGCTTTGGCCGTCAGAAGGGGCACACCGAACTGTATCGCGGCGCTGAGTACGTGGTGGATTTCCTCCCCAAGATCAAGATCGAAGTGGTTGTCGCCCGCGATGTGGTCGAGCAGGCCGTCGAGGCCATCATCAAATCGGCCCGCACGGGCAAGATCGGCGACGGCAAGATCTTCGTCATGCCCGTTGAGCAGGTGGTGCGCATCCGCACCGGCGAGACGAACGAAGCGGCCATCTGAGCCGTTTCCGTTTCTCGCTCCCGAGCCCGGCCCTGCCGGGCTTCTTTTTCTCCGGGTAAAATGCCGGGCTTTACGTTTGCCCGGATTCCCGTCATGGCCACTCCTGTCCGTACCCGCTTCGCCCCCAGCCCTACCGGCTACCTGCACATCGGGGGGGCGCGCACGGCGCTGTTCTCATGGGCCTATGCCCGCCGCCATGGTGGCCGCTTCATCCTGCGCATTGAGGATACCGACGTGGCCCGGTCCACCCCCGAGGCGGTGCAGGCCATCCTTGATGGTATGAACTGGCTTGATCTGAAGTGGGATGAAGGCCCCTTCTACCAGATGCAGCGCATGGACCGGTACAAGGCCGTGATCCAGGAGATGCTGGCTGCCGGCTCCGCCTATCCCTGCTACATGCCGCCGGAGGAACTCGACGCCCTGCGCGAGGCCCAGCGCGCCCGGGGCGAAAAGCCGCGCTACGACGGGCGCTGGCGCCCCGAGACCGGCAAGGTGCTGCCCGAGCCGCCAGCCGGGGTGACGCCGGTGATCCGTTTCCGCAACCCCGCCGAAGGTGTGGTGGCCTGGGATGATCTGGTGAAGGGTCGCATCGAGATCAGCAATGCCGAGATGGACGATCTCATCATCGCCCGTGCCGACGGTACGCCCACCTACAACTTCTGCGTGGTGGTGGACGACTGGGACATGCGCATCACCCAGGTGATCCGCGGCGACGACCACGTCAATAACACCCCGCGCCAGATCAACATCCTCAAGGCCCTCGGGGCGGAAGTGCCGCAATATGCCCACCTGTCCATGATCCTGGGTGACGACGGCCAGAAACTTTCCAAGCGCCACGGTGCGGTGAGCGTCACCCAGTACGATGACGATGGCTATCTGCCGGAAGCCGTCATCAACTATCTGGCCCGTCTGGGCTGGAGCCATGGGGACGATGAAATCTTCAGTCGTGAGCAACTGGTGGAATGGTTCGACCTGGATCACATCACGCCGTCAGCGGCCCAGTTCAATACCGAGAAGCTCAACTGGCTCAACGCCCACTACATCAGACAGGCCGACAACGGCCGCCTGGCCGCCGATGTCAGCCGCCGCCTGGCCCGTCGCGGGGTCGATCCGGAAGCCGGCCCTGCCCTGGAGGCGATCATTGCGCTGTACAAGGACAGGGCGTCCACGCTCAATGCCCTGGCGGATGCGGCCGAGCCTTTTTATATCGACCTCCATCCGGCGCCGGAGCTGATTGCCCAGCACCTTACCGATCCCGCCCGGGAGGCCCTGGCCACCCTGCGGGCCCGGTTTGCCGACATGACGTGGGAGAAGCCGGCGCTCAATACGGCGATCAAGGAGACCTGCACGGCCCATGGGCTGAAGATGCCGCAGGTGGCGATCCCCTTGCGGGTCGCCATTCTTGGTCAGCCGCAAACACCGTCCATCGACGGGGTCCTTGAGACCATGGGCCGTGAGCAGGTGCTACGGCGCCTTGATCGGGTGCTCTGAGCGTTCTGACGTAATTGAGTGGGCCGAGATGCGGCCGATCCAGAGCCGAATCCCGGCGGGGCTGCGTGGTACTTGAACGGATGCGGCGGTTTTCCGGAAGGCCTCCACCGCGTCATCCGGTGTAGAGGCTAGAACTGCGTCGCCGGCCGCGCCTGCCCACCCCCGGCCACGATCTCGCCGTTGCGGACGCGCACCGGGTCGCCGTCGCGCCAGACGGGGGCGCTGCGTTGTTCGATGACCCGGCGGCTACCATCTTCCATGCGCACGGTGATCTGGTAGTGGGTGACCGCGCGGGTCCGTTTTTCCACCTCGTTGCCGGCAAAACCGCCAAGCACGGCGCCACCAATACGGGCGAGCTGCTTGCCGGAGCCTTCGCCCACCTGGTGACCGAGCACGCCTCCCAAGATCGCACCACCCACTGCGCCGATCCCCGATCCTTCGCCCTTCTGCTGGATGGCTTCGATGTGCTCAATGACGCCGCATTCCCGACACACGGGAGGCGCTTCGACAACGTGGCGCGGGCCGCCGGGCGGCGGCAAAGGCACCGCGTCGGGCGGCGGCGGGGTGTCGTGGGCGACGGCAGGGGACGGCTTGGCCGTGTCCCGGGGCGCGGCGGGTTTATGCGTCGGGCGCTCGGCCTTGGCCGGCTGGGCGACCTTGGGCGTCGGCTTTTCCGGGGCAAGCGCTTCCGGCGCTGCGATCGGGGCGGCGGCGATCCTTGCCGCCGGAGCCTCAAGGGCGGCGGGCGGGGCCACTACGGTTTCGGTGGTGGCGGGCGGCGTGCGGCTGAAATCGGGCAGCACGCCCGTGAGCTTGGCGACGCCGGCCAGACTTACGGCGGTGATTGAGGCGGCCGCAACCCACAGGGCGGGATGCAGCGAGGGGGGGCTCGAACGGGTATTCATGGTGCGCTTCTCCTGGCAATGTAAGGAGAGTAACGCCCCGGCCGGACCTCCGGGGACAGGCGCAAAGGCCGCTTACAAAGTCGTTGTCGGGCCTATTCGTCGCCGCCACCGCCAGGGCGAGGGGGTTTGAGCAGGTAGCGGGCCGGGTCGAGGGCGTCCACCAGCTCGCGTTCGAGGGGGAGCGGGTCGCCGTCGATCAGACTGGCCAGCAATTCGCCAACCAGACTCGCCCACACCAGGCCGCGGGCGCCAAAGCCGGTTGCCGCGTAAAGACCGGGCAGTCGGGGGATGTCGGCCAGCGGTGTCGTACGCTCAATCGCGGCAACGGCGGGAACGGCGCCGACCATGGGGAGGCGGTCCGGCGACGCGGGGCGAAAACCCACTCGCCCGGCCAGGGTGGCGGGATCGAAGGGCTTTGCATAACCGGGCAGGATGAAATCGAGCTTGTCGAGGTTGTCCTGATGTTCGGACTCGCGCAGCTCGGTACAGGTGTCATCGGCAACAAAAGTGGCGCCGGCGCAGCGCACACCGTCCACCTCGGGGCTCACATAGCCCAGCCGGCACACGACGACTTCCGGGGCGCTGCCAGGGCTGGCCGGCAAATGGGAAACCTGGCCGCGGGCCGGGCGCACGGGCAGGCTGGCTGCCTGGGGCAGGGCGCGGATGCCCACGCCGTTGGCCAGCACCAGGACGGCGGCCCGCGCGATCTCGCTGCCCTGGGCATCCATGGCATGCCAGCCATCGTCGTGTTGGTTGAGCTGCGTCAGGCGACGCCCCATGAGTGGGGTGATTTGGTTGGCGCCAGCGGCGAGATTGGCGGCGCACAGACTGGGGGGCTGAATCCACCCGCCGCCTGGAAACCACCATCCCCCGGCGTCCAGTGGCCAACCGGCGAGCTGCGAGGCTTCGTCCTTGTCGACGAAACGCAAGTAGTCTGTGGGGGGCAGAAGGGCATCCACCACGGCTTTCTGCTTGCCCTCCTGTTTGGCATCCCGGCCCAGGTGCAGGACGCCGGTGGGCGACCAGCGGACGGGATGACCGGCCCGGGCCAGGGCGTCGAGATGGCGCCGGCCATACAGAAAGCCGGCCCGCGTGATGCGGGCGAGGCGGTTGTCGTCCAGGCTGGGCAGGGGGCGGAATACACCGGCCCTGTTGCCCGAGGCGCCTTGCCCCGGTTTGTCCGCCTCGTCAATGATGGATACCTGCCAGCCCCGGGCGGCGAGCCTTTCGGCGACCGAAGTGCCAGCCACGCCGGCCCCGATCACCAGGGCGGTACGGGAAGTGGCCTGGGCCAGACTCGGATTCCCGTTTGCGAAACGGCCGGTCAGCATCTCGCGCTTGCCCCCAAAGCCGGCCCGACGTTCCAGCCCGAAGCCAGCGGCTTCCAGCCCCCGCCTGACGTGGCCGGTCACCGACCAGGTGGCCAGACTGGCGCCGGGGGCAGCCAGGCGGGCGAGCTGGCCGAAGATAGCGGGGGACCATAGGTCGGGGTTGCGGGCCGGGGAGAAACCGTCCAGGTAGAAGGCGTCGGCTTGCGCCACAAGCTGGGGGAGGAATTCAAGGGCATCACCGAAGGCGAGGGTCAGGGTGACCCGGCCATGGTCCAGGTGAAGCCGGTGAATTCCGGGTAGCAGGGCGGGCCAGCTTTGGCGGAGTTCGTCGGCAAGGGCGGCCAGCTCAGGCCAGGCCGCATGCAGTCGGGCCAGGTCGGCGGTTTGGAAGGGGTGCTTCTCGATGGAGATGAAATCAAGCCTGTTGCTGCGGGCCGGATCGTCTCTCCAGGCTTGCCAGGTGGCGAGGAAGTTGAGTCCGAGCCCGAAACCGGTTTCGATGATGACCCAGCGATGCCTGCCCCGCCAGCGCTCCGGCAGGCCGTTGCCCTCGAGAAAGACGTGCCGTGCCTGGCCCAGGCCGCCGGCGCTGGTGTGGTAGACGTCGTCGAAGACGGGTGAATAGGGGGTGCCATCGGGAGCTAAGGAGAGGACGGCGGGCTGGATGGGTGCGGGCATGGTGTCGGGTGAGGGGCGTACCCGTGGGATGGGGGCAGCCCCCAATTTTCGCCCAGGGAAACAAATTTTGGGGCAAAGAAAAGGCCTGGGGCCGCGCGGGTTAGAATCCGCCGCAGTCAAAGCAACAACAAGGAATGTTCCCATGCGTACCCAACAAGGCACCCCGGTCCGTCGTGACGCCTATCAGCCGCTGGCGTATCAGGTGGCAACCGTGGATCTGGATTTCAGCCTCGACCCCAAGGCCACCGTGGTGACCAACCGCATGCGCTGCGTGCGCAATCCCGACGCGCTCCCCGGTCCTGTCTTTCTGTACGGCGAGTCCCTCGTCTGCGAGTCGGTGCGCATTGATGGTGCTGCGCCAGCCGAGGGGCAGGTGCGCATGGTGGACGGGGGGATGGAGATCACGGTGGATGCCGACGAGGTGGCGCTGGAGATCGTGACCCGCATCGATCCCTCCGCCAACCTGACTCTTTCGGGCCTCTACCTGTCGCGTGGCGGCTACTACACCCAGTGCGAGGCCGAGGGCTTTCGGCGCATCACCTACTTCCCCGACCGCCCTGACGTGATGGCCCGCTACACGGTGCGCCTGGAGGCCGACGCCGCCAGTTGTCCGGTGCTGCTGTCCAACGGCAACCTGCTCGAAACCGGCACGCTACCGGGCGGTCGCCACTTTGCGCGCTGGGAAGACCCCTTTCTCAAGCCGTCTTACCTGTTTGCCCTGGTGGCCGCCGACCTGAAGGCCCTGGAGCGCAAGGTCAATACGATGAGCGGTCGCGAGGTTCTGCTCCAGGTGTGGGTGGAAGCCCGCGATCTGGACCGGGTGGGCCATGCCATGGATTCGCTGATCCATTCCCTGCGCTGGGACGA
>JAEUNV010000136.1 GCA_016790385.1 Zoogloea sp. | reverse complement strand
CAGGTCCGCCTCCTCATGAATGAGCCCGGTTCATGCCGGGCTTTTTCTTTTTCATCTACCAGGAGACATGGCCATGGCCAAGGAAGAGCTCATTGAAATGCAGGGCGTCGTCATGGAGGTGCTGCCTGACGCACGCTTCCGCGTCACCCTGGACAACGGCCACATGCTGGTGGCCTACACCGGCGGCAAGATGCGCAAGCATCACATCCGCATCCTTGCGGGTGACAAGGTATCCCTCGAACTGTCCCCCTATGACCTCTCCAAGGGGCGCATCACCTTCCGGCACCTCGAAGGACGTGGCAGCGGTCCGGTGCCCCAGCGTCGGCGTTGACCCGCCCGATGCCCGGCTATGAGGTGAAGTTCCAGCAGGTGGGCGTGGTGGGCGGGGACGATCTCGAAATCCGCTCGCTCCTGGACTGCCAGCAATATTTCGATCCCTTGGGTGAGGCCGAGGCTGCGGGAATCTCTCCAGCCACCTGGCCCCTGTTCGGCCAGGTCTGGCCATCGGCCCGTAAACTGGCCGACCTGATGCAGGTGCACGAACTGGGCGGGCGTCGCATTCTGGAAATCGGCTGTGGCCTGGCTCTGGCCAGCCTGGTGGTTCACCGCCGGCTCGGCAATGTCACCGCCACCGACTGCCACCCCCTGGCATCCGGTTTCCTGAGCGCCAACCTGGCCCTCAATCACTTGCCCGAACTGAAGTATGAGACCGGAAACTGGGCGCGCAGCAATCCGCTGCTCGGCGAGTTCGACCTGATCATCGGAAGCGACGTGCTCTACGAGCGCAATCATCCCGAGCAATTGGCCGCCTTCATTCAGCTGCATGCGGCCCCCATGGCCGAGGTGCTGATCGTCGATCCAAACCGGGGCAACCGGTCGGCCTTCAACAAAGCCATGGCCCTGGCAGGATTCGTCCTGATCGAGACCCCCATCGACACGCCCCTGGACGATGGCAGCCCCTATCGGGGGCGTCTGCTCCAGTACTGTCGGGGCTGATTTCCGCTCCTGCTGAAGCGGGGGCGACGCCCCCTGCCGGCCGCGCCCCATTCGGTTTTCCGCCGTCGCGCACCGCTTCCCGCATTTCTCCCTCCCGCCCGCCGCGTAAATCGGTCCGGTGCGCTCTGGCGGCGCCGCAAAAAAAAAGCGGGCGCCCGTGGGCGCCCGAAAGTTCCTCGAGGGGGAGGAAAGATAAGTCTTGTGGCCGAACTCAGTGGGCGCTGGCGCTGGCGGCGCCGATACCCGTCTGGGAACGCACGTACTGGTCGTCGAAGCCCGACTTGTCGATCGTGGCCCGGGCGCTCGTGTCGGTGACCGAGAACAGCCAGGTGAAGAAGAAGGCCAGGGGCATCGAGAACAGGGCCGGCTGCTCGTAGGGGAAGATGGCCTGCGCATTGCCCAGCACCACAACCCACACGGCCTTGGACAGCACCACGAAGGTCACCGCCGAGATCAGGCCAGCCAGGCCGCCCAGCAGGGCGCCGCGGGTGGTCAGACCACGCCAGTACATGGACAGGATCAGGATCGGGAAGTTGGTGGAGGCGGCGATGCCGAAGGTCAGGCCGACGAGGAAGGCGATGTTCTGCTTCTCGAACAGGATGCCCAGCAGCACGGCGACG
>JAEUNV010000127.1 GCA_016790385.1 Zoogloea sp. | reverse complement strand
CCTCGGGGTCCAGGCGTTGCAGATGTACCGCCTCCGGCTGGAAGGAGGGCCGGGCAACTCCATAGAGGAGAATGCCTTTCAGTAGCGCAATTCCAGCGAGCTTAAGGGTGTCCATGTAGGCGTCCAGGAACGCCGCGGTCGGCGGCATACCATCCCAGCGAAACAAACAGGTCTGCACCCAGGTCGGGCACAGGGAAGCGCACTGGGCCAGGCGTTGCGCGTGCGCGTGTGGATGCACATCAACGCCGTTGATACGGGCGATATCTTCGCGAGTTCCCGCATCCAGTTTGAACCACACCTCTCCTCCGGCGCGGGCGAGCGCCTTCAGCGCATCCTGAACAGCAGGTCTGTGCACCAAACTACCGTTGGTGATCAAGCGGATGGGTATTTCCGACAGGCCGGCCGCATCGCGGATCGTCACCACGCGCGCGACGATCTCGGCAAAGTTCCGGCATCCCGTCGGCTCGCCATTGCCCGAAAAGGCGATGTCACGAATCACCCGAGCCTCGGGCGGCACGTGCTCCTCCATGAAGTGACCGTTGGTCAGCTCGTCCAGAAATCCGGCCAGTTCGCGCTCCAGCAGCGGAAGATCGATCTGCGGCGCCGAACCTCGTACCAGCCCCGGAACCTGACAGTATGCGCAGTGCCAGTTGCAGGCGTTGTTGGGGTTGAGATTGATCCCCACCGACACACCACCGGCCCTCCGCGACACGACGGGGTAGACGTAAGTCATGTCGATGAAGCCCCGGTTGTGGTCAGTCACCGTGAGCATCTGGCGATCGGGATTCATGCGGGCATCCGGCTTCAAAAGGAGGTCGCGTATACTACGGGACCTTTTTTCACGACCGGTGTACCCCATGCGTATCACGCGCCGCCTGGAATTCGACGCGGGCCACCGCATTCCCGACCACGCCAGCCAGTGTCGCCATCTCCACGGCCATCGCTACGCGCTGGAGATCACCCTTTCGGGAGATATCATCCAGGCAAGCGGCGAGGCAGTGAATGGCATGGTGATGGACTTTGCCGATGTCAAGGCCGTTGCCAAGCAACATGTGGTTGACGTGTGGGACCACGCCTTCCTGGCCTATCGGGGCGATACCGCCGTGGTGGACTTCCTGCAAAGCATGCCAGGGCACAAAACGGTGCTGCTCGATGTGGTGCCCACCGCGGAAAACCTGGCGGCGGAGGCCTTCCGCATCCTTGATCCCCTCTACCGCGACGTTTACGGCAATCATCTGCGGCTGGAGCGGGTGCGGCTGTTTGAAACGCCCAACTGCTGGGCCGACGCCCTCCGCAGCGAACTGGACTGACGCCCTCGGGCACGGTCCGCCCCCTCCCCTTCAGACGATTCGCAGCGACAGGCTTCCAAGTCCGTCCACGCCGGCATCGATCACGTCGCCCGCCACCACCGGGCCGACACCTTCCGGGGTTCCGGTAAAGATCAGATCGCCCGGCTCCAGCCGGAAATAGGTGGACAGGTTGGCGATGATCTCCGGCACCGACCAGATCATGTCCGCCACCTGCGCCGACTGGCGTAGCTGTCCATTGACCTTCAGCCAGATCGGCGCCTGATCCATCGGGCCGGCGCCCGCGGCCGGCACCAGGGGCGCGATGGGCGCGGAGCGGTCAAAGGCCTTGCCCAGCTCCCACGGACGGCCCTTGTCGCGAAGGGCAAACTGGAGATCCCGGCGGGTCATGTCCAGCCCCACACCGTAGCCCCACACATGGGCCGCCGCCTCATTCACCGGAATGTTTTCACCGCCGCGCCCGATGGCCACGACCAACTCGACTTCGTAATGAAGATTTGCCGTGGCAAGGGGATAAGGCAGATCGACGATCTGGCCGGCCTCCACGGGTAACACCGCATCAGCGGGTTTGCAGAAGAAGAAGGGCGGCTCACGGGTCGGATCGGAGCCCATTTCACGGGCGTGGGCGGCGTAGTTGCGCCCCACACAGTAGATACGGCGCACCGGAAACAGCGCATCGCCGCCCCGCACGGGAACAGCCGCCGGGATCGGCTGGGGGATTGCATAGCTCATGGGGAAACTCCGCGCAAAGGCGACATCATGACCAAACCCGGCCCGCCCGTCAGCCCCGTAGCGCCCCGCAGTAACCGGCTACCACCCGGCCCCGTCCAGCCCGCGCCACACTCCCTCCACCCCACCCCACACGGAGACTGGCATGGCCAAAATACTGATGATCTGCGGCGACTTCTGCGAAGACTACGAAACCATGGTGCCCTTCCAGACCCTCCTTGCCGTTGGCCATACGGTGCATGCCGCATGCCCCGACAAAAAGGCCGGCGACACCATTGCCACGGCCATTCACGACTTCGAAGGCAACCAGACCTATACCGAGAAGCGTGGTCACAACTTCACATTGAACGCCACCTTTGCCGAGATCCGCGCCGAGGACTACGACGCCCTGGTCATCCCCGGCGGTCGTGGCCCCGAGTACCTGCGCATGTTCCCGGCAGTTATCGAAGCGGTGCGGCACTTCTTTGCCACCGATAAACCCGTGGCCGCCGTCTGCCACGGCGCCCAGCTCCTGGCCGGCGCGCGCGTTCTGGAAGGCCGCATCTGCTCGGCCTATCCCGCCTGTCAGGCCGAGGTCGAACTGGCGGGTGGCAGCTACGCGGCCATTCCCATCGATCAGGCCATCACCGACCGCAACCTTGTCACGGCCCCCGCCTGGCCGGCCCACCCGGCCTGGCTGTCCCAGTTCCTGAGCTTGCTCGGCACCAGGATCAGCCTCTGATCAGGATAGTCCCCAACTCGGCGCACGCCCCCGCAGCACCTACAATGGTCTGACGGGGGGCTTCCCCGTTTCAGGAGCCACGCGACGATGTGCCAGATCTTCATCAGCGCCGACCCCGAGCTGTATGCCACCCGCAGCCGCTCCATCCGCCTGCATGGTGTGGCCACCAGCCTCCGCCTCGAAAATCTGTTCTGGGCCGTACTGGAAGAAATCAGCCAACGGGACGCCCTGAGCGTGCCCCAGCTGGTCAGCCGCCTCTACGATGAACTGGTGGCAAGCGGCCGCCTTGATGAACACGCGAACTTTTCGTCCTTCCTGCGGGTCACCTGCATGCGCTACCAGCAGCTTCAGCTGGCCGGCCGCATCCCCACCGACCCCGGCATACCCATTCGCAGCCTCGACGCCGCCTGGGTGCTGGCCACCGGACACCGCCCGCAGCCTGAGAAAAGACCATGATCGACCTTTACTATTGGACCACCCCCAACGGCCACAAGATCACCCTCTTCCTGGAAGAAAGCGGCCTGCCCTACCGCATCCTACCCATCAACATCGGCAAGGGCGAGCAGTTCCAGCCGGATTTTCTGCGCATTGCCCCCAACAACCGCATCCCCGCCATTGTCGACACCGCCCCGGCGGGGGGAGGCGAACCGATCTCCGTCTTCGAGTCCGGCGCCATCCTCCTTTACCTGGCCGAGAAGACCGGCCGCTTTCTGTCCACCGACCCGCGCGTCCGCATCGAAACCCTGCAATGGCTGTTCTGGCAGATGGGCGGCCTGGGCCCCATGGCGGGCCAGAATCATCACTTCGTCCAGTACGCGCCGGAAGTCATACCCTATGCCATCGAGCGCTACGTGAAGGAAACGGCGCGCCTCTACGCCGTGCTCGACAAGCGCCTTGCAGATCGGGACTTCATTGCCGGCCCGGACTACTCGATCGCCGACATGGCCTGCTACCCGTGGATCGTGCCCCACAGCCGGCAGCGTCAGAATCTGGACGACTTCCCCAATCTCAAGCGCTGGTTCGAGGCCATCGAGCAGCGCCCGGCGACCCGGCAAGCCTACGCCCTCGCGGCAAACATCAACACGGCGCCATCGGTCAGCGAAGCATCGCGCCAGATTCTCTTCGGTCAGGATGCAACAACCGTAAGGAATCCGTGAACCGCCAACGGGACGGCCGGGTGAGCTTCCGGTAAAATCACGGTTTATCTGAAGCCGCTTCTTTCCCCGGGCCCAAGACCGCTTCACCCTTCACCCGGCCCGCGCCCCGTTCCCATGACTGCTCCCATCGAACGTTTCGACCAGCTTGATCTCCAGGCCCCCATCCTCGCGGCCCTCGCCGAGATCGGTTACGAAACCCCCTCGCCCATCCAGGCAGCCTGCATTCCGCACCTCCTGGCGGGCCACGACATCCTCGGCGAGGCCCAGACCGGCACGGGCAAGACCGCCGCCTTCGCCCTGCCCGCCCTTGACCGCGTGGACATTGGCAAGCGCAACCCCCAGGTGCTGGTGCTGGCCCCCACCCGCGAGCTGGCCATCCAGGTGGCCGAAGCCTTTCAACGCTACGCCAGCAAGATGCCCGGCTTCCATGTGCTTCCCATTTATGGCGGCCAGAGCATGGTGGTGCAACTGCGCCAGTTGCAGCGGGGCGCCCACGTCATCGTCGGCACCCCGGGCCGAGTGATGGATCACATCGAGCGCAAGAGTCTCAACCTCGACAACCTGAGCACCCTGGTGCTCGACGAAGCCGACGAGATGCTGCGCATGGGCTTCATTGATGACGTGGAATGGATTCTCCAGCACCTCCCCGCAGAACGTCAGACGGCCCTCTTCTCGGCCACCATGCCGGACGCCATCCGGCGGGTCGCCCATCGCTACCTGCGTGACCCCAAGGAAGTGAAGATCAAGGCGGCCACCACCACGGTCTCCACCATCCATCAGCGTTTCCTCCAGATCGCCGGCCCCCACAAGCTCGATGCCCTGACCCGCATCCTCGAAGTCGAGGACGACTTCGATGCCGCCATCGTCTTTGTGCGCACCAAGACCGCCACCGTCGAACTCGCCGAGAAGCTCGAAGCCCGTGGCTACGCCGCAGCCTGCCTCAATGGCGACATGACCCAGCAGCTGCGGGAGCGCGTGATCGAGCAGCTGAAGAACAAAACCCTCGACATCGTCGTCGCCACCGACGTGGCCGCCCGCGGCATCGACGTACCCCGCGTCAGCCACGTGATCAACTACGACATTCCCTACGACACCGAGGCCTACGTCCACCGCATCGGGCGCACCGGTCGCGCGGGGCGCGCGGGCAATGCCATCCTCTTCGTAGCGCCGCGCGAAACCCATCTCCTGCGCCAGATCGAGCGGGCCACCCGCCAGCCCATCGAGCTGCTCAAGCTCCCCAGCCGCGAAGCCGTGGCCGACAAGCGTGTCGCCGCCTTCCGCCAGCAGGTGGCGGAGGTGCTCGACGCCGAAGACCTGGGCTTTTTCCTCGACGTGATCGCCGGCATGGAAGCCCAACACGACGCCGATATCCACGAGATCGCCGCCGCCCTGGCCTTCCTGGCCCAGAAAGACCGCCCCCTCCAGATGCCCGAAACCGGACGTCCAGACATCGCCCAGCTGGCCGCCGGCAAGCCGGAACCCCGCGCGCCGCGGGAGGCACGCGAGAATCGGGGCCAGATCCTGGAACGCCGCCGCGACTACGCCGAAGGTCGTCTCGCCCGCTATCGCATCGACGTGGGCCGCGAACACATGGCCTCACCCAAGGACATCGTGGGTGCCATTGCCAACGAGGCAGGCATCGAAAGCCGCTTCATCGGCCAGATCAACCTCTTTGAGGATTACAGCACGGTGGAACTGCCCGCCGACCTGTCCAACGACGTCCTCCAGGTTCTGCGCCGGGCGCGGGTGCGTCAGCAAGCGCTCAACATCCGGCTAGCCAACCCCGAAGAAGCAGCCCGCGAACGCGGTCGTCCCGGCCCTGGCGGCCGCGGAGCCCCGCCCAAGAAGCCTTTCCGCAAGGAAGGCGGGTTCGACCGCCAGGGTGGAGATTTCAAACCCCGCAAACCCCGGACCTGA
>JAEUNV010000088.1 GCA_016790385.1 Zoogloea sp. | reverse complement strand
CTGGCAGACCGCCCACAAGATGAAGGTCCAGCGCGGCGCGCTGCCCGGCGACACGGCCCGCAGCGACAACTTCCGCGCCCGCCGCTACATTGCCAAATACACCATCAACCCGGCCATCACCCACGGCATCAGCCACGTGGTGGGCTCCATCGAGCCGGGCAAGCTGGCCGACCTGGTGATCTGGAAGCCTGCCTTCTTCGGCGTCAAGCCCAGCCTCATCCTCAAGGGCGGCATGATCGCCGCCGCCGCCATGGGAGACGCCAACGCGTCCATCCCCACGCCCCAGCCGGTGCACTACAAACCCATGTTCGGCGCCTTCGCCGGCGGCCTCAAGACCTCCCTCACCTTCGTCTCCCAGGCCGCCCTGGCCAATGGCAACCTGGACGAGCTGAATCTCCTCAAGCCCCTCGAAGCCGTGCGCAACATCCGTGGCGTTACCAAGTCGTCGATGATCCTCAACGACTGGCAGGGCGAGATCAGTGTGGACCCGGAGACCTACGAGGTCCGCGCCGCGGGCGAAGTCCTGACCTGCGAACCGGCCAGCGTGCTGCCGATGGCCCAGAGGTATTTCCTGTTTTAGACTCCCGGTCACTATGACGAGTGTGACTGTGGTGACTTTGAAGCATCTGCGGATTTTTGATGTGGCGCCAGGAAGTAAGCATTGGAGTTTTTCCGCAGAGTTCGATGACCGGCGCGAGTACGCAATCTTCAGTCCGGCGAAGATGGAGGCTGGAGAGTGGTCAAATGTCAGAGCCTTGTTGAAGGATGCGGATGGATCCATGCCATCGCTGCTGGCATGGATTGAGCCCGGGACGAATTCGTGGGTCGGGACATGGCCGGCGACAGTGAGACATGACGCGGTGCTTGGCCCGATGATCGTCGTCTTTGGATTCTTCTTCATGCTTGCCCTATCGAACGGCGGGCACGATGTTTGGTGGCCTTACTGGCTGCTCTTCTGGACGCTGATGTTGTCAGGCGGCACCAAGATTTTCTCTGCTGCCCGCAAAAGCATGATCCTCAATAAATTAATGAAGGAAAGCTGAATCTTGCTCCTGATCGAAACCCTCTACACCGGCGACGCCGCGCCTGCGGCGCGTCTTGAACTCAACTTCGATGCCCGTACCAAGAGCCGGCTGCGCACCCAACTGGTGGGCGGGGAGGAGGTCGGGATGTTTCTGCCTCGGGGCACCATCCTGCGCGGCGGCGACCGGTTGCAGGCCCAGGATGGGCGGGTGGTGGAGGTGGTGTCGGCGCCTGAAGACCTGCTCGAGGCGCGCTGCGCCGATGCCTTTGCCCTGGCCCGGGTGGCCTATCACCTGGGCAACCGCCATGTGGCGGTGCAGGTGGGGGAGGGCTGGCTGCGCATCCAGACCGATCATGTGCTGAAGACCATGCTCACGGGGCTGGGGGCTGAGGTGCATGCCCTGTCGGCGCCCTTCGAACCCGAAGCCGGTGCCTACGCCCATGGCCATCACCATGCGGAGCGGGGCGCCACCGAAGCGAAGATCCACCAGTACAAATGACCCTGCAACCGTGCCCGCGGCGCGCCCGGCAGGGGCGGCTGCCATGAACCACCTGCCCCTGATCCGCCTGATGCAGCTCGTCAGCCCGGCCCTGCCGGTGGGGGCCTACACCTATTCCCAGGGGCTGGAGTGGGTGGTCGATACCGGCGCGGTGAAGACCGAGGCCCAGGTGGGCGAGTGGATCGGCGATGCGCTGGCGGGCGCCTTTGGCAGCTACGAGCTGCCCCTGCTGGCGCGCCTGATGGCGGCCTGGCGGCAGGGCGACGACGCGGCTGTCCTTGAGCTCAACGCCCGGTGCCTGGCCAGCCGCGAGACCGCCGAGCTGCGCGCCGAGACGGTGCAGATGGGCTATTCCCTGGTCCGCCTGCTGGTGGATCTGCCGGCCTTTACCGGCCTGCCCGGCTGGGTGGCGCGCATCCGGGCCATCGAGGAGCCCGCCTTTCCCACGGTGTGGGCCGCGGTCGCGGTGGCCTGGGAGATCGAAGCCGCGCCGGCCCTCACCGGTTATGCCTGGGCCTGGATCGAGAATCAGGTGATGGCCGCGGTGAAGGCCGTGCCCCTCGGTCAGGCCGCGGGGCAGCGCCTGTTGTCGACCCTGGCGGCGGCGGTGCCCCGGCAGGTGGAGGCCGCGCAGGCCCTGGCGCCGGAGGCCTGGTCCAACTTCCAGCCCGGCCTGGCCATCGCCAGCAGCCGTCACGAAACCCAATATTCACGACTCTTCCGTTCCTGACATGCGCAAACCGACTCAGACCCGATCCGGAAAAACGCCCGAAAATGCCCCTGGCGGAGCGGGCGATGTGCCACGCCTTGCCATTGCCTGCCAGGGCGGTGGCGCCCATACGGCCTTCACGGCGGGGGTGCTGGCCTATTTGTTCCTGTCCTTCGAGCACTTTCGCACCATTGGCGAAGAGAACCAGTGGTTCAAGCTGATGGGTCTTTCGGGCACGTCCGGCGGGGCGATCACTGCTGCCATGGCCTGGAGCGAGGCGCCCGATGACAGCTGGGCCGAGGGCGCCCGCCGGGTGCTGCGTTACTGGAACCGCAACAAGGCCAGCCTCGAAACCGCGGGCAAGCAGCCGATCTGGTGGGGCGAGTACTTCACCAACGCCACCATCCAGTGGGGGATGAGCCTGCAGCGCTGGCTTCCGGAGGTGAACTTCCCACCGTCGGGGTTGGCGTCCGCCCTGATACAGGGGCGCATGAAGGACGATATGCGTGCCGTGGTCGGGTTGCCCGATCAGGCCGACCGTTTCTTCGGGCGC
>JAEUNV010000049.1 GCA_016790385.1 Zoogloea sp. | reverse complement strand
GAGTCTCGCAGCTGGCGGCTGTCAGGGACCGCATTCCTCCCCACAGAGACTGAGATCAGGATCAATGCAGCCGATCTCAAACCTGTAGACTGACAAGGAGGATGTCATGGCCTGGAAAGAGTTGTTCAGTACCGATATTGGGCTCTTGAGCCTGTTCACTATCGGTTTTGTCGTCGTAATGGGCGGGTATCTCTACCGTTTCGCAAAGAACCATATTGCAGAGGACGAACGACGTTCTCACAGTTGAGGGAGAGCCTTTTGCTCGTCCCCGGGGAGCCGGAGCATGTTGAAGTTGATTCAGGTCTTGTGGCCTTCGTTTCTGGTGGCGGGCGTTGCCGAGATAGCGTTTTTCACGGTACTTGCTCCGCAGACGCTCTATCTGTTCGGGCAACCCGTCAATTTTTCGCCTATCGCCACGTATTCCATCGGATTCTTTGGATTCTGGCTGGTGTGTGCCGGATCCAGCTTGATGACGATATTCTTTCAGCGGACTTCTGCCGAGATAAACCAGGACGCGACCCTTTAGCGGATGGGGCTCTCGCCGCGATCGCGGAAAAAGTGGCGGTAAAAAAGGCCTTGCCAGAAGCAAGGCCTTTTTATTTCAATACTTTCTTCAGATTCATCGATAGACCAGAACGGGTATCTTGCTGTGCGTCAGAACCTTCTGGGTTTCGCTGCCCAGGAGCAGGCCGCTCAAGCCCCGTCTTCCGTGGGACGCCATGAAAATGAGATCGCAATGATTGCGCTCTACCGCTTCGATGATCGCCTCGTAGGGGACTTCGCTTATTTGGGTGTCGCTTGACGAGGATACGCCGGCAGCGTCTGCGACCGACTTGGCCTTCGCAAGGATACGCTCGGCCTCCTGGGCCGCCGCACGGCTGAACTGCTCGGGCGTCGTGGGGTCTATCAAGGCGCCTTCTCCGTAGATCGGCATGGGAAAGTCGGGCTGCGCATAGAAAAAGGTGAGGCGTGCACCGGCCTCGCTGGCGAAACTCACGGCCCGTGCAACCGTGGAATCGGAAAGCTCTGAACCATCGGTGGGAACGAGAATGTTCTTGAACATCGTAGTGCTCCTGCGTGGACTTCAGTGCCCACATTATAGGGCGCAGGCTCTTCTTCTTCGGCTTGATGAATGTCAATCGGGACGCACTCAGGCAGGCTCAGGATTAACTGGAAGCGTCCGTAGTTCAGGATGTGGTCTCCTCACCACGATTTTCAGGAGTTATCGTCATGGCCCGTCACGGATTTGCGCCTCCCATTGACCTCGCGCGCAAGTCAATGCAGCAGTTCCACGACTCGGTGGAGTCCTCCATTGATCCGCTTGGTATGGCAGCGCCGCTCATCCACGCCCAATTGGCGTGGTCCGCTCATCCTCAGGAACTGGCCAAGGCTATGGCAAAAGTGTCGGCCAGCCTGTGGGAGCTGCAGTGGCACAGTTGGAGGCGCATGCTTGGGCTGCCCAGCCCCGACCCCGTGAGCCCCCATGGTGACGATCCGCGCTTTGCCGATCCTGTCTGGGTCGACTCGCCCACCTGGGATCTGGCCAAGGAGTGGTATCTGGTGCTCACCCATCACGTACAGGACATGCTCTATGAGACGCCGGGTCTTTCTCACAAGGAGCGACGCAGGGCTGCGTTCTGGTGGCGCAATTGGCTGAATGCGGTCGCACCGTCGAACTTCCTGTGGACCAACCCGGTGGCCATGCGTTTGGCCGTCGAGTCAAAGGGAGAAAGCCTGGCGAGAGGCTTCCGCAATTTTCTTGCGGATATGGACGCCGGTAACATCCGGATGACCGACCCGGATGACTTCAAGGTCGGTGAAAATCTGGCAACGACACCGGGGAAAGTCGTGTTCCGGAACCGCCTGCTTGAAGTCATTCGCTACACCCCGACGAGCGAGCGCGTCCATCAGACGCCCATCGTCATCGTCACGCCCTGGATCAACAAGTTCTACATTCTCGACCTCAACCCCCGCAAAAGCATGGTTCGTTTTCTGCTTGAGCAGGGCTTCGAGGTATTCATCACCAGCTGGAAGAACCCCCGGGAGGAGATGCGCGAGGTGCGTTTCGATGACTACCTCGTCGAGGGTATCCAGGCGTTGGTGGATACCGCTCGGGGCGTGACGGGAGCCGCCAAGGTGCACGCAGTGGGCTACTGCATCGGTGGCACTGCGCTGAGTACCTACATGGCCTGGGCAAATCGGCATTTTGCGGCGGATGAGGTGCCGGTAGCGCATTTCACGCTGTTCACGACTCTCGTGGACTTCCATAAGCCGGGCGACATCGAGGTCTTCGTTGACGAAGGCAGCATTCGCTTCATTACTCAAAACATGGAGCGCAAGGGCTACCTCGACGGTGCCGAGATGGCCTCGTCCTTCCGGTTGCTGCGCTCGAACAGCCTGATATGGCATTACGTCGTGCATGGCTGGCTTTACGGTGAAACGCCTCCACCCTTTGATGTGCTCTACTGGAACATGGACACCACCCGCATGCCCTACGCCATGCATTCATGGTATTTGCGCGAGCTGTATCTGCATAACCGGCTGGTGGAGAAAGACGCCCTCTCGGTAGCGGGCGAATCCATCGACCTGGGGGCCATTGTCCAGCCCGTGTACGCGGTATCGGCGGAGGATGATCACATTGCACCCTGGCAGCAGACGTTCCGCACGATGAATTACGTGGCTGGCCCAAAGCGGTTCGTTCTGTCCAGTTCCGGGCACATTCTTGGAATCGTCAATCCGCCGGTGAGCCCACCGAAACGAATGTTCTGGGTGGCGCCGGCGCGACGAAGTGATAGCGCTGAAGCTTGGCGAAGTACTGCCGTTGACTATGCTGGAAGCTGGTGGGAGGACTGGATGGCCTGGCTCAAACCCCAGGCAGGGGAACTGGTCACCGCAGCGCCGCTCGTGCTCGAAGCTTATCCCGCCCTTGCCGATGCGCCAGGAACCTACGTGCTTGAGCAGTGATGCTGAGGTGTATCGACGCAAAGAACCTTCCATGCATCAAGGTGGCGCGAAAGTGTGAAACGGGCATTGGCGGGGCTGGTAGAGGGGAGTCGATGCAGGCTGCACGGCAGGGCTGGCAACGTGGGTAGCACCAAGCGGCGGAAGGTGGTTTCCGCTGCCGTTCCGTTGAAGAATATACGCTGCACGGCAGGGTGGTTCGCCAGGAACGCAGCAAAGTTGTTCGGTATGATGCTGTTGGGAATAATGCTGCTGTCCAGGCTCCCCGTCCGTTCGCAGCTCTGCAACACGTCCCATAGGGCAATGCCTGCGCCGGTCAGTCTTGATAGGCGCTCTGGATATGGAAGGTCGGGGCTGGCGCCAAGCAGCGCGCCCATGATTTTCCAGAAGTGGTTCCGGGGGTGAGCATAGTATTCCCCCGCGCGTAGTGAGGCGTCGCCTGGCATGCTGCCGAGGATGAGGCTGTGCGCATGAGGGGTTGAGGCGGGTGGAAAGCTGTGAATCAGAGCCATTGGGAGTGGGGTGGGCCTTTTAATGAATTCGCCGGGAACGGGGCTTTTGCCAGAGAACCACGACGTTGCGCCGCTTTCCAAACATGACGACGGTTACAGCAGGCAGGAGCAAGGCATGAAACAACGTGCCCACGTTCTGATCGTGGATGATCAGGCTGACAACCTGCTTATCCTCGAAGACGTTCTTTCCGAGCACTACGAAGTGCATCCCGCCACCAGTGGTTCGGATGCCTTGGACTATCTGGCTGCCGGCGGGAGTGCGGATCTCATTCTGCTGGACGTGATGATGCCCGACATTAACGGTTTCGAGGTATGCCGGCGTCTCAAGTCGTCCGAGTCCACGCGAATGATCCCGGTGATGTTCCTGACCGGGCTGGATAGCCCGGAAGACGAGGAACTGGGGTTTTCGCTGGGAGCAGAAGATTTCATCCGCAAGCCTATTTCACCGACTGTGGTCATGGCGCGGGTGCGTACCCATCTCGCCCTTTCGCGGGCCACCCGAGCTTTGGAGAGGCGAAACGCCGATCTTGAGCTGTTGGTGGCCGAGCGGACAGCGGAGATCAGCGAGCAATCGCGCCGCCTTGTGGCCAGCAAGCAGGAGGTCATTGCGGCCCAGGCGGCCACCATCACCGCCTTTTGCGCGCTGGCCGAAGCCCGGGACAATGAAACGGGCAATCACATCCGCCGTACCCAGCACTACGTGCGCATCCTGGCCGAAACCCTGCGTGACCATCCTCGTTTTCGAAGCGAACTCAACGATGAAGTCATTCAGCTGCTCTTCAAGTCGGCACCGCTGCACGATGTGGGCAAGGTGGCGACGCCGGATGCGATCCTGCTGAAGAAGGGCAAACTCACCCCGGACGAGTGGGTGATCATGAAGGAGCACTGCGTCTATGGGCGCAACGCCATCCTTCAGGCCGAAAAAGCTCTGGGTGACGTGGCTGACGCATCCTTTCTGCGTTATGCCGCCGAGATCGCCTACGGACACCACGAGCGCTGGGACGGTAGGGGCTACCCCCTGGGCATTGCTGGAGATGCAATTCCCCTGTCAGCGCGGCTCATGGCGGTGGCCGATGTGTACGACGCGCTGATTTCCCGCCGGGTGTACAAGCCCCCCTTTTCCCACGAAACAGCGCTTGCCATGATCGTGGAGGAAAGGGGGAGCCACTTCGATCCGGATATCGTCGACGCGATGCTTCAGGTGTCGGGCGAGTTCGCATCGATTGCCAGGAACTTCCGTGACGAGCCCGACGAGGCCGAACCCGCTGCCTGAGCCGGGTTCAGCGCGTCAACCGGCCAGCGTCCCGGCCCTGTAGTCGGCCAAAGCCTGTTCGATCTCGTCCCGGGTATTCATCACGAAGGGCCCGTACTGCACCACCGGCTCACCTATCGGGCGTGCCGCCAGCAGCAGGAAAAGCCCACCTTCCGCCCCGGCCTGCACCTCGATACGGTCACCGTCGGACAATACGCCGACCTGGCGAGCCGGAAGGTCACGCGGTGCTCCCGCGCCAACGCGCAGACTGCCGGCGTAGGGATACAGAAAGGCAGCGTGCCCATCTTCAACCGACTGCACGAAGTGGGCACCAGGCTCCAGGCGCACATCAAGAAACAGTGGAGCGGTGCTCAGCCCCTGGATCGGGCCGTCGGCGTGCTGGCCGTCAGCGCTCTCGAGCCTGCCGGCGACCACCTTCACGGAGCCGCCCCTGATCGCCACCTCGGGGATTTCTTCGGGCTGGATGTCGCGGTAGGCGGCGGGCTTCATCTTCTCCCGGGCCGGCAGATTGATCCAGAACTGGAAACCGTGAAGGCGGCCGCTCTCCTGGAGCGGCATCTCCGAGTGGATGATGCCCCGCCCTGCGGTCATCCATTGGGCGCCGCCGCCCCGCAGATGGCCCTTGTGGCCCAGGTGATCCTCGTGCTCGAAGTCACCGGCCAGCATGTAGGTTACCGTTTCAAAGCCCCGGTGCGGATGGGGCGGAAAGCCCGCGATGTAGTCGTCCGGATTGTCCGAGGCGAACTCGTCGAGCATCAGGAAGGGGTCCAGGCGCAGCCCCTGGCTCTGGCCCAGGCTGCGCCGGAGCTTGACGCCGGCACCGTCAGAGACGGGGATGGACGGGATGATCCGGGTGAGGCTGCGGGTGCTCATGGTGTTCTCCTTGTTCAGGCGGCGAGTTCGGCAAGCTTGCCGTGGGCGGCGGAGAGGGCGGCGCTCTTGCGTTCTTCACCCATGTTCAGACCTTCAGCGTAGACGAACTCCACGTCGGTGATACCGATGAAGCCCAGGAAATCACGCACATAGGTGGTCTGGCTGTCCTTCGGGGTGCCGGCGTAAAGCCCGCCGCGCGTTGCAAAGACGGTCACCTTCTTGCCGCTCAGCAGGCCTTCGGGGCCGGTGGCGGTATAGCGAAAGGTCACACCCGCACGGGCGATGTGGTCGAACCAAGCTTTCAGGGTGGAGGGCACGCCGAAGTTGTACATGGGCAGGCCGATGACGATTTCGTCGGCCTGGCGCAATTCCTCGATCAAGGCGTCGGAGTAGGCAACGACGGCCTGCTGCTCGGCGCTCCGTTCCTCCGGCTTGGCCAGGAAGGACTGGAAGCGGGCTGCGTCGAGGTGAGGCACCGGTTGGGCGGCCAGATCGCGGTTGATGACCGTCAGTTCGGGGTTGGCGGCCAGACGCGCGGCGACAAACCGTTCGGCGAGCTGGCTGGACTGGCCTTGGGTGGAAAACAGGCTGGCATTGATCTTGAGCAGGGTCGTCATGATGGTTCTCCGGTTGGGGTGTCGATGGGTGTATTTAATGATTTACCGGAGAGATAAAAAAGACGAAGATTCTGCTTTTAATGATCTAATAAATCGATGATAAGCCCGGTGCCCCATGTGTCCCTCGAACAGTGGCGAGCCCTGATCGCAGTGGTCGACGCCGGCGGCTACGCCCAGGCTGCTGAGGCTCTTCACAAGAGCCAGTCCGCTGTCACCTATGCAGTCCAGAAGATCGAATCACAGCTGGGCGTCCAGGCCTTTGAGATCCAGGGCCGCAAGGCGGTGCTCACCGCCACCGGCAAAATGCTTTACCGGCGGGCCCTGGCGCTGGTGGGTGAGGCGGGTGACCTGGAGCAGATGGCTCGCAAGCTCTCGGCGGGTTGGGAGGCGGAGATCGGGCTGGCGGCGGAGATCCTGTTTCCACCCGGGCTGTTGCTGGACTGCCTGGCGCGCTTTGGCGACGAGGCGCCACGGACCCGGGTTGAGGTGATCGAATCCGTGATGGGTGGAACCGGCGAAGCCCTGCTGACCGGTAAAGCCGATCTTGCCGTGACGCCCCATGTGCCACCGGGCTTCCTCGGGCGCCCGCTGATGCGTATGCGTCTGGTGGCGGCGGCCAGTGCGGCGCATCCCCTGCATCGTCTGGGGCGGACCCTGGGAGAGAAGGACTTGCGCGCCCATCGTCACCTGATGGTCCGGGAAACCGGCTCGACGCGCAGCTCCCGCAGTCAGACCATTGAAGTGGAGCAGCGCTGGACTTTCAGCAGCATGGCCATGTCCATCGCCGCTGCCTCGGCAGGCCACGGCTTTGCGTGGTATCCGGAAGCGCTGATCGCCAATGAGCTGGCTGACGGCCGGCTGCACATCCTGCCCCTCGGTGGCGCAGAGGAGCGCGCGGTGGATATGTATCTGGTGTTCGCCGACCCGGAGCTGTGCGGCCCTGGTGTGCGCCGCCTGGCGGAGATCATCAGCACGGCGGTGGGCGCGTCAGGCCTCGCCGAAACGCCGGCTGATCCGCGCCAATAGGGTGCAGCCCAGCCAATAGATGGCGGCGATGAAGATCCATGCCTCGAGGTAGAAAGACCGCCATTGGGCATCGCCGGAAAGGGCCAGGCCCAGGGCACCGGTCAGCTCGTAGAGGCTGACAATGGTGACCAGGGAGGTGTCCTTGAACAGTGCGATGGCGCTGTTGGCCAGGGACGGGGAGACGTTGCGCAGCACCTGTGGCAGCACGATCCAGCGTTGGGTTTGCCAGGGGCTGAAACCCAGGGCCAAGGCCGCGTCCACCTGCCCGGCCGGAAAGGCCTGAAGGCCACCTCGGACGATCTCCGACAGATAGGCCGCGGCAAACAGCACGATGGCCACCAGTACCCGCCACAACATGTCCACTGCCACGCCCTGGGGGAAGAACAGGGGCAGCAGGAAGGCCGCGATGAACAGCGCAGCGACCAGGGGAATCCCCCTGGCCAGCTCCACGTAGGCGGTGAGCAGGCCCCGTAGCAGGGGCAGGTTTGAGCGGCGCCCGTAGGCTACAGCAATGCCGATTGGCAGCGCCCCGGCCATGCCCGCAGCGGTGAGGAGCAGCGTGAGGGGCAGGCCACCCCACAGTTCGGTAGGCACGCTGGTCAGGCCGGCAAAGCCACCGCCCAGCAGGGGCGGGGCAAGCAGTGGGGGAAGCAGCAGCGCCAGGGGCAAGGCCCGGCCGCGCAGCCCGCCACAGGCGGCGGCAAGCCAGCTGCCGGTGATCAGCCCGGCGGCGAGCACGGGGCGCCAGGCTTCATCGGCGGGATAGCGGCCAAGGAGGATGAAGCGGGCCTTCTCGGCGACCACGCCCCA
>JAEUNV010000038.1 GCA_016790385.1 Zoogloea sp. | reverse complement strand
AACGCCTGCGGGCGGAGTGGAATCGGCCGGTGCTTTGGCCACTGATCCTGGTCGGATTGCTGGGTGCGGTGGTGGTGGCACCGGCGGTGATCCATTATCGACGCAGGGAGCGGGCCGGGGCCAGCGGTTGAGCCCGGCTTGGCTGCCGGGGTGGGGTGGGCTGCTCAGCGGGAGGGGAGCAGGCCTTCCGACTTCAGCTTCCCTCCCACCAGGGTGATGAGTTCCTCCACCACCTGGGCAGATGATCTGGGATTGAGGGTTTCGCTGACGGCAGTCCATACCGGCTTGCCGTCCGGCAGGCGGTAGAGCAAGGTTTCAACGACGACGGTGGTGTTGTCTACGGTGTAGGCCGGAGTGGTGTAAACGTAAGGGTAGAAGTTGTAGAAGGAGCCAAAGCGAGGCCCGAAACGCCGAAACATCGGATCGTAGGCGAATTGGGTTTGAGCGGGCACGACGGTCTGGGATTTATCCACCGAAACCAGTCTGGAAAGCAGGGCTGCATCAAAACCCAGTTCTTTCAGACGAGCCCGGACATCGTCCGCTTCAAGCTTCGGGTCAAGTTCAAGGGTGTGTCCGGCCGTAGCGCTGGTGCCCGGGGGAATTGACTGCAATACCCGGTTCTCTGCCATTCGGCGCAGGTTATCGTCCTTGACTGCAACAAAGATCACCAGCTTTCGTGGCGTGGTGCCCGAGTCGGTTTCATCGCGCCACGTTGATCTTAGTGTTGAACTGGCACATCCGGTGAGCAGGACTCCTGCAACAACCAGGGCAATGATGCGTCGAAGTGTCATGGTGGTCTCCGGTACCGGATGTCCTGTTGGTCGCGTCTGACCGCGAGATTAGCGCAGGATTCAATGAAAATCCCGGCTCTGCGGCGCCAATCGGCCCAGCTGGGCTGAGCGGTCGACGACTCGTTTTGCCTGGAGATGCACCACGCTGCCCTGGCGGGTGATCTGGCCATAGACGCCGAGAAGGCATGCACCCAGCAGAATCTGCCGCTCCGTCTCCAGGAGTTCCGGCCGCACGACCACATTGATCCAGCCGGTTTCGTCCTCAAGGGTGATGAACATGGTGCCCTTGGCGGTGCCCGGGCGCTGGCGACAGGTGACGATTCCAGCGGCTCGTGCCAGCTTGCGATCGGGGCAGTTGGCGATCTCGGCAGCACTCAGGAAGCGTTCAGCACGCAGCAGGCCCCGGATAAAACTGAGAGGGTGGCGTCCCAGACTGAAGCCCAGCCGTGCGTAATCGGCGATCACTTCCTGAGTTTCATCCGGGGCCGGCAGTGACGGCATGGTTTCGGGGACGGGGATTTCCCGGAGCAGTTCCGGTACGGTCTGACAACCGGCAGCGGCCCAGCATGCCTGATGTCGATGGCCCGCCAGACTTTGCAGGGCGCCCGCGTTTGCCAGTGCCTGGAGTTCGGTGGCAGATAGCGCGGCGCGTCGGGCCAGATCGTCGACACTTTGAAACGGGCGTATCTGCCTGGCGGCGGTGATGCGCCCGGCTGCTTCTTGGTTGAACCCCTTGACCAGGCACAGCCCGAGGCGGGCCGCCGGGCGCGCAGGGTCGAAGGAGGAGGGCTCCTGGTCGCATTCCCAGCCGCTGCGGGCAGCATCTGCCGGCAATACCTCCACCCCATGGCGGCGGGCATCCTGGATCAGTTGGGATGACCCATAGAAACCCATGGGCTGGCTGTTGAGCAGCCCGCATAGGAAGGCGACAGGTTCGAAGCGCTTGATCCAGGCCGATATATAGACCAGCAGGGCGAAGCTCGCGGCGTGGGATTCCGGAAAGCCATAGCTCCCGAAGCCCTGGATCTGGCGCCCCAGGGCTTCGGCAAACTCGGTGCTGTAGCCCTGGGCCAGCATGCCTGCGGTGAGCTTGTCCTGATAGCGGGTCAGTTCGCCCTTGCGGCCCCAGGCGCCCATGGCCCGGCGTAGCTGGTCAGCCTCGCCGGCTGTGAAACCGGCTGCAATCATGGCCAGCTGCATCACCTGTTCCTGGAAGATCGGCACGCCATGGGTCCGGCGCAGCACGGGTTCGATCTCGGGCCGGGGGTAGGTGATGGGTTCTCCCCGGGCCAGTTTGTCCCGGGCTGCGAGGTAAGGGTGAACCATGCCGCCCTGGATCGGGCCTGGCCGCACGATGGCGACCTCCACCACCAGATCGTAGTAACAGCGTGGGCGAAGGCGCGGCAGCATGCTCATCTGGGCTCGGGATTCGACCTGAAAGACACCCATGGCGTCAGCTTCACAGAGCATGTCGTAGACTTCCACCTCATTCCGGGGGATGTCACCCATCCTGAAGGTGCACTTCCGCCATTGACCAATCAGCGCCAAGCTGCGGCGGATCGCCGACAGCATGCCAAGGGCGAGTACGTCCACCTTCAGCAGCCCCAGCGTTTCCAGGTCGTCCTTGTCCCACTGGATCACGGTGCGGTCTTCCATTGCTGCATTTTCCACGGGCACCAGCTCGGACAAGGGCCCCCGGGAAATCACGAAACCGCCCACGTGCTGGGACAGATGTCGGGGAAAGCCGACAAGCGCATTGGCCAGGTCGAGCAACTGGTGGATGCGTGGATTGTCGGGGTCTAGGCCTGCTTCACGAATCCGTTCGGGGGCGATCCGGAGGCCATCCCACCAGGCCAGACGGCGGACAAGCTGGTCGATCTGGCCGCCATCGAACCCCAGGGCACGGCCGGCGTCGCGCAGGGCGCTTCGCGGACGGTAACGGATCACGGTGGCAGCCAGAGCGGCCCGGTCACGGCCATATTTGGCGTAGATGTACTGGATGACGTCTTCGCGCCGGTCGTGCTCGAAATCCACATCAATGTCGGGTGGCTCATTACGCTCCCGGGAGATGAAACGCTCGAACAGCAGGCTGGCTTCAGCCGGCGCCACCTCGGTGATTCCCAGGGTGTAGCAAACAACGGAATTGGCCGCCGATCCGCGCCCCTGACAGAGGATGTCCTTGCTGCGGGCGAAGCGCACGATGTCTTCGACGGTGAGGAAAAAGGCCTCGTAACGCAGCTCGGAAATCAAGGCCAGCTCCTTGTCCACCTGGTGGCGGATACCCTCCGGCAGAGGGGCGCTGCCGTTGGCCCAGGCCGGATAGCGGCGGCCCAGCCCCCGCTCCACGAGGGCCCGCAGATGACTTGCCGCCGTAGCCCCGGGAGGAACAATCTCCTCCGGGTACTCATAGCGCAGGGCGTCCAGGGTGAAATGGCAGCGTGCCGCGATCCGTAGGGATTCGGCCAGCCATGCCGCCGGATGGCGCAAACCCAGCTCTTCACGGGGCAGTAGATGCGCCTCGCGATTGGGGGCCAGGCGGTAGCCGGCTTCGTCCAGACTGCAACGGTGACGTAATGCCCCCAGCGCATCGGCCAGGGGCTTTCGTTCCGGGCTGTGCATCAGGGGGGCACAGGTGCTCACCACGGGAATCCCGGCTTTGCTGGCGGCACCGGCAATCCGGCTGCACTGCCAGGCGTCGTCAGGCCCCAGATGCAGAGGGGCCGCCAGCCAGCTTGCGCCAGGAAAACACCCGGCCAGCCAGCGGGCATCGGCGGCGAGGGCATCCATTCCGCCGTCGGCCGAATCGGGGGGGAGCAGCAGGGCCAGGCAGCCGGGTACACCTTCTGCCAGATCGCTGCGCGTCAGGTGATAGCTACCCTTTGCGGCAGCGCGCCGCCCTTTGCTGATCAGGCTGGAGAGGCCGCCGTAAGCCGCCCGATGGGTGGCGATGAGTACCAGTCGGGGGCCGTCCGCGAGCTGTAGCGAGGTGCCGATCAAGAGCTGAAGGGCATCCGGCTGCTGACGCCACTGGGCATAGGCTCGGACCACACCGGCAAGGGAACATTCGTCGGTGATCGCCAGAGCGGCGTAACCCAGGGAGATGGCCTGGGCTACCAGTTCTTCGGGGTGCGAGGCGCCCGTCAGAAAGCTGAAATTGCTGCGGCAGTAGAGTTCGGCAAAAGACGGAAGGGGGGGCGATTCCATGAGTTGACTGTATAAATAAACAGTCTCATGATCAAGCCCTCCATCTTCCTCCCGGTGAGGGCCGGGGTGCGAGCCGGCTCGGCAGCATCATCCCTTGAGGCGTCGTCCTGCAACCAGGGCCGCCAGGCCGATCAGGGCAAAGAGGCCGCCAGCATCAAGGGCTCCACCTCCGCTCCCTCCTCCGGACTTGACGGCAGCAGACTGCACATCGAAAGTCGCTTGCCCCGTACCCTGACGCCCGCTGTCATCGGTAACGGTCAGGCCCACCACATAAGTGCCGGCCACGGGCGCGGTGAAGGATGGGGTGGCGATGTTGTCGGAGCTGAACTGCCCGTTCTCGGGGCCGCTGATCTGGATCCATTTCCAGGCAACCAGATGGGCACTCCCCGTGGCTTTGCTCGCGCTGGCGTCAAGCTTGAAGGCCATACCTGCCACCCTGGATTCCGCCAAATTGATGCTTACGGAGGGATTGGCCGCCGCAATGGCAGCCGCCACGGCAGAGCCGGTATTGAGCATGCCTGCCCCGCAGGTGGTGGTGGTGCAGTTGCACTGGCCATCAGTGGACGTGAGCGGGCAAGTGGGCAGCGTGCTCTCCAGCGGGAAAGGGGTGGCGCTGCTCTTGATCAGACGGCTCACATCGGTTTCCGTCAGCGCCGCGTTGGCGGCCAGCATGAGCGCTGCCGTACCGGCCACCAGCGGCGCGGCAAAGCTGGTGCCTACGGTGACATCCCCGGTTCCGGTGTAGGTGTTGCCCGCGGGGGATGTGGTGCCCAGGTTGGTCAGGGTGACAAACGGGAAAAGGCAGGGCTGGCCGACCTCAATATTCACACAGTTGCCGGCCGGCGCGCTGATCCCTACCTCGACGCCATGGCTCGAATAACCCACTTTGGTCCCCGCATGGCGGATGCCGGCCACGGCAAGCACTCCAGGGCAGTTTGCGGGTTCGTTAACCGCCCCCGATTCATTGCCTGATGCGGCAACAATGAGTGCGCCCGCCGCCCTGATCTCGGCAATCGCCGAGCGATAGGCAGCACTACAAGTGCCGGCCCCGGCGAGGCTCAGATTGATGACCCGGGCTGGCGTCGGATTGCTGGGTACCCCGGGCACGCTCAAACCGGCCGCCCAGCGCATGCCGGCGATGATGTCGGAGTCGAAGCCCCCGCACTTGCCGAGCACGCGGATGGGCTGGATCCGGGTAGCGCCGGCGAGACCGGCGATCCCCCTGGAGTTGTTGGTTTCCGCCGCCAGAATGCCGGCCACCTGGGTGCCGTGCCAACTGCTGCCGTGTGCGCTCAGGATTCCGCACAAGGCAGCCAGGGCGGCGTTGTTGCGATCCGCTGTGGAGACGTAGTCGCCTGGGTCGGAAGCGTCCGCATCCCGGCCGCTTTGAGCGTCGTTTGCGTTGAGGTTGTCGGTGATGAAGTCGTAACCTGCCACCAGGCGGGGGGCCAGATCCTCATGGTCGAAGCGCACGCCGGAATCCACCACGGCCACGACTACCGCGCCGTTGCCACTGGTGATATCCCAGGCAGCCTGGGCATTGGTGGCGGCGAGGCGGGTGGTGTCGGGTGCTTGCAGGTACCACTGGAACCCATACAAGGGGTCGTTTGGTAAGGCACTGATCTTCTTGACTCGGTCCGGAACGGCGTATTCCACGTCGGCATCCCCGCTCAGCCTGGCGGCCAGTGCCTCCGATGTCAGGCCATTGGCGCGCAGGACGTGGAGATCCCGGCCGGGCTGGCTGATCATGCGGGCTTTCAGTCCCAGGCGGGTGTTCAGTGTCTCGACGCGACCGGCGGCCTGGATCTGCTTGAGGGGAGAGCCCGCCTTGAGCTTCATGATGACCCGGGCCTCGACGCCCTCAAGCGCATGGGCGCACGGAAGGGCACCAAGCAGGGCGCCCAGGGCGAGGGCCGTGCGGATTCGCACTTTCATAGTGAACCTTTCCGTTTGTCAGGGCTTGCGTATTCGATTTCCGGGTAAGAACGGAGCATTTCCATAACGCGGTCGCAAAGCGGGTCTGATTCCGGGCAGGTCAGTTGGTAAAGGTGACTGCGTGGAGAAAGGCTGCTGACAAAGCGGGCATCCGCCGCGCCCGCCTGTTTCAGCCGCTTCAGGGTTTCGGGTGCTTCGCCGGGCGTTGTGATGACGAAACCGATGATCACCGCTTGGGTTGGTCCGT
>JAEUNV010000515.1 GCA_016790385.1 Zoogloea sp. | reverse complement strand
CGTCCCGGTGGGGCATGTCCGGTGAGAAATACACCTCCGCCATCACCCGCAGGCTGTGCTCGTCGGGGCGCCCGCCGATCACCTTGGGCAGTTCCCGGAAGAAATCCGGTTGCACGAGCGCCAGGCGGCTGGCCGATCCGCCGGTGCCTGTGGGTGGCACGGGCGCCAGCAGGGCGACGCCGGCGGCATGGGCGTTGGCCAGGTAGCGCTGGACCACCACCGTGCCCATGGAGTGCCCGATGAGCACCGGCTCGGCCGGAAGCTCGGCGACGGTACGGGCCAGGTCGTCGGCATAGTCGGCCAGCCCCAAGCTGTCGAGCACATCGCGCCCTTCGCTGTCCCCGTGGCCGGAAAGGTCGAGGGCGAAGCAGTCATAGCCCCGGGCATTGAAGTAGGGAATGAAGTTGAGTTGCCAGCCGCTGGCGTTGGTATAGGCCCCGTGGACGAACAACAGGGGCGGCCGCGCGGACGGCGTGGCTGCGGGATGGTGATGGAGCTTGAGCTGACGAGGGGGCATGGTGGATCACGAAACGGTCAATGGAGAGCTTCGGGCAGCGGGCGGGGCCGGAGGTTCCCGCCCGCGTTGCCGCGGATTCTGGCACGACATGAAGCCCGCCGGGCCTTGCCCCGGTCTCCCCCCACGTGCCCGACAGGCGTATATTCGGCCCTCCGCCGCGACGCCGATGGGTCGCACCGCACCGAACATCCACCGTACCACCCCATGTCCCTGCCCCGCATCGATCCCGCCGACTATCCCGGCCAGCTTGCCGCCAAGGTGGAGAAGTTCCGCCAGGACTTCGCCGCGTTTGCCGTTCCCGAGCCGCTGGTCCATTCGTCCGCCCCCCTGAATTACCGCCTGCGGGCCGAGTTCCGCATGTGGCACGAGGGCCTGCGGGTGGATTACGCCATGTTCGACAGCGCCGCGCCCAAGACGCCGGTGATCATCGAAGACTTTCCCGCTGTTGCCGAGCCCATTGCCCGGGCCATGCCGGTGCTGCGCGAGCGCCTGATGGCCAGCCCGCCCCTCAAGCGCAAGCTCTTTCAGGTGGAATTCCTGGCCACCCTGAGCGGACGGCTGATGATCACCCTGGTCTATCACCGCCCTCTCGACGCCGACTGGGACGCCGCGGCGCGCGAACTGGCTGCAAGCATGGACGTCCAGCTCATCGGGCGCAGCCGCAAGCAGAAGGTGGTCATTGGTCAGGACTGGCTGCTCGAAGAGTTTGAACTCGATGGCCGCTCCCTGCGCTACCAGCAGATCGAGGGCAGCTTCACCCAACCCAATGGCGGCGTGAATCGCCAGATGCTCAGCTGGGCCTGTCGTCAGGTGGCGGACGTGGGCGGCGACCTGCTGGAGCTGTACTGCGGCAACGGCAACTTCACCATCGCCCTGGCCCCCCAATTCGGACGGGTGCTGGCCACCGAGGTCAGCAAGTCGTCGGTGCGGGCCGCCGACTACAACCTGGAGGTCAACGGGGTGGGCAATGTCACCATGGTGCGCATGTCCAGTGACGAGATCAGCGACGCCCTCTCCGGCGGCCGGGAATACCGGCGCATGCAGGGTGTGGATCTGGCCGCCTACAACTTCTCCACGCTCTTTGTTGACCCGCCGCGGATGGGGCTGGACGACGCCACCGTGGACATGGCGCGGCGCTTTCCCCACATCCTTTACATCTCCTGCAACCCGTCCACCCTGCGCGACAACGTGGCCGCCCTCCAGGCCACCCATGAGATCAAGGCGGCCGCCGTGTTCGACCAGTTTCCCTACACCCCCCACCTGGAATGCGGCCTGTTGCTGAGTCGCCGGCCGGCCGCATGATGCCCGCAGACTCGCTCGACGACGGCAGCCCGGTGGTGAAGGAAGATCGTTTGTGGTGCGACAACGGCTGGACCGCCCGCGTGATCAAGAACCAGGACGACGATGGCTGGGCGGTGGAAATGCTCAAGGACGGCGTATCCGAACCGGCCCTGGTAGGCCCCTGGACCATGGGGCGGGACAAGAAGAACCCCAAGCCCCTCGATGCCGGCGCCTTCCAGACCTTGGTCAAGACTGCTTCCGAAGTCCTGCGCCGGCATGAGCAGCACCTTTACGCCCTGCTTCACAAAAACATCACC
>JAEUNV010000678.1 GCA_016790385.1 Zoogloea sp. | reverse complement strand
AGGTCTGCTCGCTGAGGGGCTTGCTGATCTTCAGTTTTGCCGCAGCGGTGCTGCGCTTTGCCTTGATCGGCTGGGGGGCCGACTCGGTCGCAGTACTCGTGTTTGCCCAAGTGCTTCATGGCGCCACATTCGGGTCTTATCACGCCGCATCCGTAGCGGCGGTGAATCACTGGTTCGGCGCACAGCATCAGGCCCGGGGGCAGGCCTTGTACGGCAGTATCTCGTTTGGCGCGGGGGGCATGATAGGAGGGCTCATCAGTGGTTACACGTGGGAGTCGGTTGGCCCGGCGTGGACCTATTCGCTGGGGTCGCTCTTTGCGCTAGTGGGTTTGATGGCATTGCTCGGGTGGTGGAAAAATGGGGTGCCTGTTATGGTTGGTCCCCATGTGTGTAGCGAACGGAAGAGCCTATGAAATCGGGTTTCAAATGGATGCGAGACGTGGTTCCGGTGGTGGCGGCAGCCGCGGTGGTGAGTGCTTGTCAGACAGTGAATACGACCCATACGGGTGCGGTCGGCATCGAACGCAGGCAGATGATGATGGTGTCGTCGGGCGAGATGGAAAAGGCCTCGTCCCAGTCCTACCACAAGATCCTCCAGCAGGCCGCGCAGAAGAATGCCTTGAACCGGGACAAGGAGCAGGTTGCGCGCGTGCTTGGTGTGGCTAACCGACTGATTCCCGCAACGGGGGCTTTCCGGCCGGACGCACCCCAGTGGCGCTGGGAGGTTAACGTCTTGACGTCGAACGAGCTGAACGCCTGGTGCATGGCGGGTGGAAAGATTGCTTTCTATTCCGGCATCATCGAAAAGCTTGATCTGAGTGACGACGAGATCGCTGCAATCATGGGACATGAAATCGCCCATGCCCTGAGGGAGCACGCCCGTGAGCGGGCGTCCCAGGCCATGGTGACCAATCTTGGAGTCACTGTTCTGGGCGCTGCGCTTGGCGTGGGGCAGGCAGGGACGGACTTGATCGGGTCGGTTGCCAAGGTGACCTTCGAGTTGCCCAACAGCCGCGAGCATGAAGTCGAGGCAGACCGTATCGGAGTCGAGCTTGCCGCCCGGGGAGGCTATGACCCACGGGCCGCGATCACGCTGTGGCAGAAGATGGCGGGAGCCAATGGCGGTCAGCCGCCCCAATGGCTGTCCACCCATCCGTCGAATGAGAGCCGTCAGAAAGATCTCGCCCAGTACGCAGCCCGCGTGATGCCGCTCTACGAGCAAGCTACTCAGCGCGCAAAGCCTGTGAAATAATTGAAATTTTTCGCCCTTACCTGTCCTTCGCCCATGCAAGCGCAAACGCTTTACGAAAAACTGTGGTCGAGTCACGTGGTGCACGTCGAAGATGACGGTACCGCGCTGATCTACATTGACCGTCATCTCGTTCATGAAGTCACCAGTCCGCAGGCCTTTGAAGGCCTGAAGCTGGCGGGCCGCAAGCCTTGGCGTGTCGATTCCATCGTCGCGACGGCAGACCACAATACGCCCACCGATCACTGGGAAATGGGTATCCAGGATCCGGTTTCCCGCCAGCAGGTGGAAACCCTGGACAGCAATATCCGTGAAGTCGGCGCTCTGGCCTATTTCCCGTTCAAGGATGCGCGGCAGGGCATCGTGCACGTCATCGGGCCGGAAAACGGTGCCACGCTTCCGGGCATGACTGTGGTTTGCGGTGATTCTCATACCTCCACCCATGGCGCTTT
>JAEUNV010000050.1 GCA_016790385.1 Zoogloea sp. | reverse complement strand
AATTCCATGATGGCGGGTCCGTTTCTCTTTCTTGACGCGCTTTAGCTGCCGGGTTTCCAGATTTGACCGATCGCCAGCTTGTCGAGCTTGCGTTTTCTGCCATAGATCAGATTTACCAGACCACGGGAGACCAGGATGGCGCTGAACATGGAGGTAAGGATGCCTAGGCAGTGAACCACGGCGAAACCCCGCACCGGACCCGAGCCAAACACCAGCAGGGCGACACCGGCGATCAGGGTGGTGACGTTGGAATCGAGAATGGTGTCGAACGCCCGGTCGTAGCCGGCCGAGATGGCGGCTTGCGGTGTCGAACCGTTGCGCAGTTCCTCGCGTATGCGTTCATTGATCAGCACGTTTGCGTCGATCGCCATGCCCAAGGTCAGCGCGATAGCGGCAATGCCGGGCAGGGTGAGGGTGGCTTGCAGCAGGGACAGGAGAGCAATCAGCAGGAGCAGGTTGGAGGCAAGGGCCAACACAGAGACCAGGCCGAAGAGCAGGTAGTAGGCACACATGAAGATGCCGATCGCCACGAAGCCCCACAGGGTTGAATGGAAGCCCTTGCTGATGTTCTCGGCACCGAGGCTCGGGCCGATTGTGCGTTCCTCAATGATCTCCATCGGTGCGGCCAGTGACCCCGCCCGCAGCAGCAGGGCGGTGTCGGTGGCCTCTTCCGAACTCATGCGACCGGAAATCTGGACACGGCCTCCGCCGATCTCGCCACGGATGACCGGGGCGGTAACCACTTCACCCTTGCCCTTTTCAATCAGCAGGATGGCCATGCGCTTATTGACGTTCTCGCGGGTGACGTCCTTGAAGATGCGCGCTCCCGCGGAATCGAGAGTGAGGTGTACGGCTGCCTCATGGGTTTGCCCGTCAAAGCCGGGTTGTGCGTCGGTAAGTCGTTCTCCGGTGAGAACGACTTGCTTTCTGACGAGCAACGGGCGCCCTTCCCGGTCGTTGTAGACTTCCGCGCCGGGAGGAACTGCGCCGTTCAGGGCGGCTTCGAGGGCGCCTGGTGTGTCGTCCACCATGCGAATCTCGAGCGTTGCCGTGCGTCCGAGGATGTCCTTGGCCTTGGCCACGTCCTGCACGCCAGGGAGCTGCACGACAATCCGGTCAAGGCCCTGTTGCTGGATGACGGGTTCGGCGACGCCGAGTTCGTTGATCCGATTGTGCAGGGTGGTGATGTTCTGCTTCAGCGCGAATTCCTGGATGGATTTTTGGGCCAGCGGACTGAGGGTGGCAGTGATCTTGAAGTCTGCGCCGTCCTGACCTTCCGTCAGCTGGAGGTCATTGGTGCTGGCCGTGATCACGGCCCGCGCCCGGGATTGGGCTTCCACGTCGCGGAATTTGATGACGACCGTCTGGCCCTCCCGGTTGATGCCGGCATGGCGCACGTTTTTGTCGCGCAACAGCGTCCGCAAGTCGCCTGTGGTGGAGTCGAGCCGCTTGGTGACCGCGCCCTTCATGTCCACCTGCAGCAGAAAGTGCACTCCGCCCCGAAGATCGAGACCCAGATACATGGGCAAGGCCCCGATGCTGGTGAGCCATTGGGGGCTGGCGGAAAGCAGGTTCAGCGCCACCACGTACGACGGGTCCGCCGCGTTCGGGTTGAAAGCCTTCTCAATGGCGTCCTTGGCCTTAAGCTGGGTGTCCGTATCGCGAAAGCGTGCGCGCACGCTGTTGAAATCGGAAAACAGGCCTTCGTGCGGGATCCCGGCAGTGCTCAGGATCTCTTCAACGCGTTTTTGAGTGGCACCTGCGTCCAACTTGAGGGTGGCCTTGCCACTGGAGACCTGGACGGCGGGCACCTCCCCATAAAAGTTCGGCAGGGTGTAGATCAGGCCCCACAGCAGAACAAGTCCGATGAGGAGATTTTTCCAGAGAGGGTAGCGGTTCATGGTCTGGCGGGAAGGATTGGATACAGGCGCTGCGGCTGTAAGGAGCCCACCGGTGCGGGAGCACGGTGGTCTGGTGCCGCTCAGATCGACTTGAGCGTGCCCTTGGGCAGAACGGCGCCGATGGCCTGCTTCTGAACGACAATCTGGGTGTTTGCGGCGACTTCAACCGTCACATAAGCGTCGCTGATGGAGACGACCTTGCCGACAATGCCGCCGCCGGTGAGCACCTCGTCGTTCTTCTGGAGACCCTCAAGCAGGGCCTTGTGCTCTTTGGCGCGCTTCATTTGCGGACGGATCATCAGGAACCAGAGCACGGCGAACATGAAGATCATCGGCAGGATGCCGGTCAGACCGCCGAGGGGATCTTGCGCGGCGGCGGGAGCAGCCTGGGCGAAGGCGTTGGAAATCAGCACATTGAACTCCGGAGTGAAGATGCAAAGTTCCGGATTATAGCAGTACCCGGCGAGCTGCCTTCGAGCGGCTGTTGCCAGCGGCCGTGATGTAAAAAAGCGGCGTCTGCCTTGCGACAGACGCCGTCAATCTCCACGAGGGAGAGGAGGGAGAAAAACCCGGTTGAACCGGCGCCGAGCGCCGGCAGGCGCCCTCAGGCGGCTTTGTTCATTTGGTTGCAGAACCGCTGCCAATTGGCGGCGATCACGGAAAACATCTGTTCCGCGGCCAGCAGGGGCATCAGGCCCATGCGGTGCTGGGAACGCATGAAGGATTCGACGTGCGGGGCGCAAAGCGTGCTTTGCTCTTCCGCCAGCAGTTCCAGAAAGCGGGCTTCCGCCGCACCCCAGAACTCCGATGTGCCGACCCAGCCGGTATCCGCAGTGGCTTCGCGAAGGGCTTTGCGCCACAAGGCTTCCGCGCGTTCGATCGGTACGCCTGCTTTCCTGGCGTGCCAGTGAAGTAGTTTCGGTGATTTCATTTACTGTTGCTCCTATATTGGGGCATCAAACAAGCTGAGCTGATCTCTATGTCGGAACCAAGTTAGTTTTGATGCGATGCAAAACTGTACTTTTTGGCTTTTTTGCCAATGTTTAAAAGGTTCATGCAGCTTCTGGTAAGTCTTGTTTGTTGCATTGCACAATTTCAGTTTAGGTGCTTGCCGAGTGCTCTGCAAGTGCCTTTTCAATTTGTTTCAAGTAATCCATCACGTCGGCGAGGCGTTTTTGCAACACCTCCCGCAGCCCTTCGATACGAGGTGGTGGCATTAGAATGTCGCGCTTCGCCGCACTCCGTGCCACCCCATGTCCCAGCTTCTCGATCGCCTCAACTCCGAACAGCTCGCCGCAGTAACCTTACCGCCGGGGCATGCCCTGATTCTGGCGGGTGCGGGCTCCGGCAAGACCCGCGTACTCATCACGCGCATCGCCTGGCTGTTGCAGAGCGGCTACTGCAGCCCCCAGGGCATCCTTGCTGTAACCTTCACCAACAAGGCGGCCAAGGAGATGCAGACGCGGCTATCGACCCTGTTGCCGATCAACACCCGGGGCATGTGGATCGGAACCTTTCATGGCCTGTGCAACCGATTTCTGCGTGCTCACCATCGTGATGCCGGCCTGCCCCAGCTCTTCCAGATCCTCGATACCGCCGATCAGCTCGCATCCATCAAGCGCCTGCTGAAGACCCTGAACGTGGATGATGAAAAATATCCGCCGCGCGACCTCCAGCACTTCATCAACGGTCAAAAGGAGGCCGGCTTGAGGCCGGCTGCGGTCGATGCCTGGGATGACTACACCCGGCGCAGGGTCGAGCTTTATGTGGAGTATGAAGCACAGTGCCAGCGCGAGGCAGTTGTGGATTTCCCCGAGTTGTTGCTGCGCAGCTACGAATTGCTCTCGCGCAACGAGCCGATACGCCGCCATTACCAGGCGCGTTTTCGCCACATCCTGGTGGATGAATTCCAGGATACCAATGTGCTCCAGTACCGCTGGCTGAGCTTGCTCGCCGGGAGGGGCGAGGAGGGCGGGGCGAGCCTCTTCTGTGTTGGTGACGACGATCAGTCCATCTACCGATTCCGTGGTGCGGAAGTTGGCAACATGCGGGATTTCGAACGCGATTTTTGCGTTGAAAGCGTGATTCGCCTGGAGCAGAACTACCGTTCCCACGGCAACATCCTTGATGCGGCCAACGCGCTGATCGCCAATAACAGCAGGAGGCTGGGCAAGAACCTGTGGACTGACCGTGGGGCGGGGGAGCCGATCCGCGTATATGAGGCCTTCACGGATACGGACGAGGCGCGCTGGATTGTCGAGGAGATCCAGTCCTTGGTCAGGGATGGCGCCAGCCGTGCTGAAATGGCCCTCCTGTATCGTTCGAATGCCCAGTCGCGGGTGCTCGAGCACCAGCTTTTTTCCAGCGGAGTTGCCTATCGGGTCTACGGGGGGCTGCGGTTCTTTGAACGCCAGGAGGTCAAGCATGCACTGGCGTATCTGCGTTTGATTGCCAACCCGGATGACGATACCGCGTTCACCCGGGTCGTCAATTTCCCGACCCGCGGCATTGGAGCCCGATCCCTTGAGGCTTTACAGGATGCGGCACGGACCTGGAATACGCCGCTGTATCAAACGGTGCCCCATCTTTCCGGCAAACCGGGCTCATCCCTGGCGCAGTTTGTGGTGTTGATCGAACGCATGCGTAGCGAAACTCGGGCGCTGTCGCTGCCGGAGATGGTTGAGTACGTGATCGAGGTTTCCGGCCTGCGCGCCCATTACCGCGCGGAAAAGGAGGGGCAGGAGCGGCTTGAGAACCTGGATGAACTGATCAACGCCGCGGCCAACTTCAGTGCCGAGCTAGGTGCCGGCCACATTCCAGGCGATCTGCCGACGGGGAGCGAGTCCTTGCTCGCCGAGTTTCTTGCGCACGCGTCCCTGGAGGCCGGCGATCATCAGGCGGATGTGGGCACGGAGGCCGTTCAACTGATGACGGTTCATGCGGCCAAGGGCTTGGAGTTTGACGTGGTCTTTCTGTCCGGCCTGGAAGAGGGGCTTTTCCCCCATGAAAACAGCGCCCTGGAGGCGGATGGGCTGGAAGAGGAGCGGCGTCTCATGTATGTGGCCGTCACCCGGGCCCGGCAGCGCTTGTATTTGAGTTTCACCCAGAGCCGAATGCTGCACGGTCAAGTCCGCTACAACCTGCGTTCCCGCTTCCTGGAGGAAATCCCGGAAGGTTTGACCAAGTGGCTGACGCCACCCAATCCACGCCGAAGTTTTGCGCCCGAGCCCTCGGCGCGCTATTACAACCCGGGCGCCGCCAAGCCCGCGATGGTTGGCATGCCGGCGCCTCCACCGATGAAATCCCGCGACCTGGGAGGTCTGCGGATCGGCCAGAGCGTGCGGCACGCGCGTTTTGGCGATGGCGTGATTGTGGCGGCCGAGGGGAGTGGCAATGACGCGAGGGTCCAGGTGCAATTTGCCGACGCGGGCAGCAAATGGCTGATGCTGGCGGTGGCGAAGCTCATCCCGGCGTAGTTGGCGCTGGGATGTGCGCCAGGGCGGGTTTCCACGTCTGGCGCCGAGTCCTTATTGGTCAGGACTGGCGCAGTTCCTCGTGCAGGGCCATGAACTCCTGTGCCAGCTTGTGTTTCGGGTCCAGGTGAATCATGGGCCTGGCCTGCTCGTGGCTTTCACGGATCTTGATCGAGCTGGACAGATAGGTCTTGAAGATCGGCAGCCCTTCGGCAATCAGCTCCTGGACCAGCTTCTGGGGCAGGCTGGCGCGGGGCTGGAACTGGTTCACCACGATGCCTTCAACTTCCAGGTCGCGGTTATGATCGGCGCGGATCTCCTGCACGTTCTCCATCAGGGAATACAGAGCGCGACGTGAAAAGTCGTCGCAGTCGAAGGGGATCAGGCACAGCCGGGTCGCGATCAGGGCCGAGCGGGTATAGAAGTTGAGGGCTGGGGGAGTGTCGATGAACACCGCGTCGTAGTCGCCGGCGAGTTCGTCCAGCGCGTCGCGTAGCTTGAAAATCTTGTAGCGGGATTCCAGCTTTCCCTGAAGCTCTTCCAGGGTCGGGTGAGACGGCATGATTGACAGGTTGGCAAAGGGCGTAGCGTGTACAAACTCGGCGGTCTTTTTGGGGCTGAACTTGAACGACAAGGTCTGCTCGAAAAGGCCGGCCAGCGTGTCCTCGCTGTCCTCGGTTGCGTCTCCCAGCAGGTAGTGGGTGGAGTTTCCCTGGGGGTCCAGGTCGACGACCAGCGTGCGCAAGCCCTTGTGGGCACTGATCGCAGCCAGATTGCAGGTGATCGTGGATTTTCCCACTCCGCCCTTTTGGTTGAATACAACGCGTCGCATCGGATCTCCCCGGTTTTTGTGCTGTTTGAATGCGCGCGATTGTGCCATGCCTTGGGCGGGAGGCCGTATTTACCGAGGGTGCGAAAATGCCCTGGGTCGGGTAAACTCGTAGCCAAACAATAAGGCACAGAATGTGAAGTCTTCGCGCCCCCCTCCCGGGCGCGGAACTCCAGTCGGGCGATGGGTAACCGTCGCGCGGCTGTCATACGAGGCACACGCTCGCCTCAGGGTACCCAGGACACATCCAGATTTCCGGCCAGACTATCGGTGATTTCCCCGCCAGCGGCGTTCCGTTGCTGCTGGCAATGGGGATCGGACCATTTTGAGAGAAGAGAGAACATGGACAAGGATTTCATTGCAGCAGCCCTCGACTACCACCGTAGCCCGACCCGCGGCAAGATTGCGGTGGTGCCCACCAAGGGCTTGACCAACCAGCGCGATCTGGCGCTGGCGTATTCACCCGGTGTGGCTGCCGCCTGCGATGCCATCGTGGCCGACCCGGCCGATGCGCAGGAGTACACCTCCCGGGGCAATCTGGTTGCCGTGATCACCAACGGCACCGCGGTGCTTGGCCTCGGCAACATCGGCCCCCTGGCCGCCAAGCCGGTGATGGAGGGCAAGGGCTGCCTGTTCAAAAAGTTTGCCAACATCGACGTCTTTGATATCGAGCTGGCCGAGAACGACCCCGACAAGCTGATCGACATGATCGCGGCGCTCGAGCCGACCCTGGGTGGGGTGAACCTGGAAGACATCAAGGCGCCCGAGTGCTTCTACATTGAGCAGAAGCTGCGCGAGCGGATGAATATCCCGGTCTTTCATGACGACCAGCATGGCACGGCCATCATCTCTGCCGCGGCCATGCTCAATGGCCTGAAAGTCGTCGGCAAGAAGATAGATGAGGTCAAGGTGGTGGTCTCCGGCGCTGGAGCGGCCGCGATTGCCTGCCTCGAACTGTGGTGCGGTCTGGGCATCACCCGCGAGAACATCATCGTTTGCGATTCAAAGGGCGTGATTTACGTCGGGCGTGACGAGAACATGGAGCCTACCAAGGCCCGCTTTGCCCAGCAGACCTCGTTCCGCAGCCTCGCCGATGCCGTGGTTGGCGCAGATATTTTCCTCGGCCTGTCCACCGCGGGGGTGCTCAAGCCCGAGATGGTCAAGACCATGGCTGACAAGCCGCTGATCTTTGCCCTTGCCAACCCGACCCCCGAGATCCTGCCCGAGCTGGCCAAGGAAGTTCGCCCGGATGCCATCATCGCCACCGGCCGTTCCGACTATCCGAACCAGGTCAACAACGTTCTGTGCTTCCCCTTCATCTTCCGTGGCGCCCTGGATGCCGGTGCGACCAAGATCAATGAAGAGATGAAGCTGGCCTGTGTGAAGGCCATTGCGGAACTGGCCGAGGCCGAGCAGTCGGACGTGGTGGCCCAGGCCTACGGTGGTGCCGATCTCACCTTTGGCCCCAACTACCTGATTCCCAAGCCCTTCGATCCCCGTCTGATCGTCAAGATCGCCCCGGCCGTGGCCAAGGCTGCCATCGATTCGGGCGTGGCCACGCGCAAGATCGACATGGACGCCTATGTCCAGAGCCTGAACGAATTCGTGTACCAGTCCGGCATCATCATGAAGCCGGTGTTCACCAAGGCCAAGGCCGTTCCCGCGGAAAAGAAGCGAGTGCTCTATGCCGAAGGGGAGAGCGAGCGGGTTCTGCGTGCTGTGCGAGCCGTGGTGGACGAAAATCTGGCGCGTCCCATCCTCATTGGCCGGCCGGCAGTCATCGACATGCGCATCGAGAAATTCGGCCTCAATCTCGAGGCGGGTCGCGATTTTGATGTCGTGAACGTGGAGTCCGACAGCCGCTATCGTGAGCTGTGGCAGGAGTACTACCGCCTGATGGGGCGTGACGGTGTGACTCCCGATTCGGCCCGTGAAGCCATGCGTTCGGATACCACACTGATCGGCTGCATGCTGCTGCGCCGTGGTGATGCTGATGCCCTTATCTGTGGCACCACCGGTGGCTACGATCACCATTTCAATCACGTTCAGAACCTGATCGGCCTCAAGCACGGCGCCAGCCTCTACGCAGCCATGAACATCCTGCTGCTGCCCCAGCGCATCCTGGCCATCACTGACACCTATGTGAACGAAATGCCCAGTGCTGAGGAAACCGCGGAGATCGCCCTGATGGCGGCCGACGAGCTGAAGCGTTTCGGCATTGAACCCAAGGTGGCCCTGCTGTCCCACTCCAACTTCGGCAGCGCCCGCAGCACGTCGTCCCTGCGCATGCGGGAAGCCAGGAACATTCTCCGGATCAAGGCGCCTGATCTTCAGTGCGATGGGGAAATGCACGGTGATTCGGCGCTCTCGCCGGAAATCCGTGACCGCCTGCACCCCGATTCGACTCTTCATGGCGAAGCCAATCTGCTGGTGATGCCGAATTTGGATGCGGCCAACATCGCCTTCAATCTGCTCAAGATTGCCAACGGGGACGGCGTTTCTGTGGGTCCGATCCTGTTGGGTAGTGCTCGGGCTGTCCACATTCTGACGCCCTCCGCATCGGTACGTCGGCTTGTCAACATCACCGCGCTGGCAGTGGTGGACGCGGCTGAGCAGCGTGAAGAATTACCCGTCTGAGGCCTGATTCCCCCGGCCCGCGGCGCGGGTCGGGGGGCCTGCCCCCGCAATTTGGGACCTCCCTCCGGTACAATCGGGCTCAATGTTCCGCGAGGTGAGGCATGTCCCGTTTGATCCGCTTTGAGCGCACCGGCGGCCCCGAGGTTCTGCAATGGGTCGATTGTGATGTTGCGCCGCCCGCTCCGGGCGAGGCTCAGGTCCGGCATTGCGCTGTCGGCCTGAATTACATTGACGTCTATCACCGCTCCGGACTCTACCCTGTGCCCTTGCCCTCGGGCCTTGGCCTTGAAGCGTCGGGTGTGGTTGAGGCGGTGGGCGACGGGGTGGTCGATCTGCGTCCCGGCGACCGGGTAGCCTATGCCGGCGGTGCCCTGGGAGCATACGCCGAGCGCCGCAATATCGTGGCCGACCGACTTGTTCGTTTGCCGGATGCCCTCAGTTTCGAGCAGGGCGCGGCCATGATGTTGCAGGGCCTCACTGCGCAATACCTGTTGCGTCGAACATACCGAGTTCAGCCGGGTGACGCGATTCTCATCCACGCCGCGGCGGGCGGGGTTGGCCTGCTTGTCTGCCAATGGGCAAAAGCCCTCGGGGCGACGGTGATCGGTACCGTCGGTTCAGATGAGAAGGCCGCGCTGGCTCAGCTGTACGGCTGCGATCATCCCATCGTTTACACGCGCGAGCGCGTTTCGAGCCGCGTTCGGGAGTTGACCGGCGGCGAGGGAGTGGCGGTGGTTTACGACTCCATCGGCAAGGATACTTTCCTGGATTCCTTGGCCTGCCTGCGCCCTATGGGCATGATGGTGAGCTTTGGCAATGCCTCTGGACCGGTGGAGTCCTTCGATCCCGGGCTGCTTGGCAAGATGGGCTCGCTGTTCCTGACCCGACCCAGCCTGTTTGCCTATTCGGCTCGACGGGAGGATCTGCTGGCGATGGCGGAAGAGTTGTTTGCTGTCGTGCTCTCCGGACAAGTCAAGCTATCCATCAATCAACAGTTTCCGCTGCGTGATGCGGCAGTCGCCCATCGAGAGCTTGAGGCACGGCGCACGACGGGCTCGACCGTACTGATTCCCTGAACATGAAAGATTTCCTGTCACGCAATGCATTGGCCGCCCTGGCACTCGGGCTTGCCTGTGCCTCCACGGCGATTTCTGCACCGCCTGTTGCGCCTCCGACGGTGGTGCTGACACCTGTCCAGGCGGCTTTCATTCAGGCCGAGACCCGGCGCATCGAAGAAAGCTTTGTGCAGAAAGTGATGAGCATTGCGGGAGCCCGCCGCGAACAGGTTTTGCGGGCCATTCCGGCCAAGGGGCGTCTCACTGAACGCCTGTCCCGCATTTACAGTTCCCTTGAGCGGGACTTGGGGGCGCCGCTCAGTGATGAGCAGCGTGCCCTCATTTTCGCAGCGGATGGGGAGCGTAAACAGGCTCTAAAGGATCTTCCGGCGCAGGCTGCCACGCGCTAGGGGGAAACGCGCGGTTCAGAACAGTTCGATATCGCTGTTGGGCGCTTCGCGGGGTGAAACCTTGCCGGACGCAAGCAGGCGTTCGTAGCTGCTCACCTGGTTTCGGCCGCTCTCCTTGGCAACGTAAAGAGCATCGTCAGCACGGCCGACGATGTCGGGGATGGTGTCACCGGAATTGATGCCCGTGTAGCCCACGCTTACCGTCACCCTGCCAACCTGTGGAAACAGATAGGCTTCGACGCTTGACCGCAGGCGCTCCAGGGCCACGGAAACCTCATCTTCGGATGTCGCTCGCAGGATGATCACGAACTCTTCACCACCAAAGCGGAACAACCGATCCTGATGGCGAAAGCTCTGTTGCATGATGCGAGCAAGGAGCAGCAGGACTTCATCACCGTAAAGATGACCAAACTGGTCATTGACCCGCTTGAAGTGGTCCACATCGACCACCGCAAGCCAGTGCTTGCCGTCTTCGTTCTGGCGCCGGCGCGGAGGGGTTTGAGCGTCGGCTGTCGTGTTTGACTCACCGGCTGACAAGCCCATGAGGATCTTCCCCAGGTTCTCGTCGAAGGTCTTGCGGTTGAGCAGGCCGGTGAGGGTGTCTCGTTCGCTGTAGTCCAGCAGGCTTAGGTAGTTGCGGTACAGGCCGAGAAAGCCCTCGGCGGTGTCCAGTTCGTCCGAGGACAAGGGGGCACCGCAAACGACCTCCAGCACGCCCAGAACCCGCCGGTCCACGCTGATGGGAAAACAATGTACGAAAGCATCGCGAGTAGTGTCGTGCACCCTCACGATCTGCGTTTCATTGACACAAGCCACCATTTCCGGGCGCTCGCCCAAGGGCGTGGCCACGTCTCCCCCGTCGAATTCCGACCGCACGTACCGCACACCATCGTCGCCCACGTGGGTGACTCGGGTGAGATAGTTTTCGGTGCCGTGCTGGCTGACTTTGTATAGGTTGACTTCCAGCGCCTTGACCAACTCGAACAGCGCGGAGGCAACGCCAAGCTCCAGCAGGGTTCTGTCCCGGTGCTGGGTTATGGATTCGACGTGCTTCAGAACGTGGATCATGGGTCAATAGGAAACGGGTGACTTAACATTTTATCTTACTCACCCCCGGTTTCTCCAAGTGCCAGACAAGTTTGAACTGAAATGGGCCGCGGCGGCACCTGCGCCATCCCCCCGGCCTTTGATCGGGCGGGGCGGGAATCCGCCTTGCGTATAATCTGGCTTGTCTTCAGCCGACCGGCCCTTGCCGGCACCCTCCCTTGAATTACGACACCTTCGCCAATCTGCTGTTTTCCCGTGTGCGCAGGGCCGACGTTACGCTGGCTCTGATCATCATCAACGCAATGATATTTGCGCTGCTGGTGGTGATGTCCCGGAACGCAGTGCAGATTCCGTCCGATCTGCTTATCCGTGTCGGAGGCAACTTTGCGCCACTCGTTCAGAACGGTGAGCCGTGGCGTCTGTTTTCCGCGCTTTTCCTGCACGGTGGGCTGCTTCACGTGGGCCTAAACATGTTCGCGCTATACCAGGCTGGGCAAGTGGTGGAGCGCCTGTTCGGCCGCGTAGGGTTTCTTGTGATCTATATCGGTGCGGGCTTGCTGGGCAATCTCGCGAGCCTTTGGTGGAAGCAGGGAAGCGTGAGCGTGGGGGCATCCGGTGCGATCTTCGGCGTCTACGGTGCCTTGCTGGCATACCTGCTGCTGCAACGGGGGTCTGTGCCGGGTGAGGTGTTTCGGGAAATGCGCTCGGGTACCCTCGGCTTTATCGCTTATTCACTGTTTGCCGGATTTTCCCTGCCAGGGATCGACAACGCAGCCCACCTTGGAGGTCTCGCCGGAGGCGTGGTGCTCGGCCTGGCGCTCGCCGAGCCGGTTGTCTCGCCGCAGCCTGTGCGTTGGCTGAGCGTGCGCGCGCTGGGAGGGGTCTCGGTGCTGGCCGCCCTCGGCCTCGTGTTGTGGCAGCAGACTCCCGAAGTGGTACAGCGCTACCAGGTGGATTCCGCTTATCAGCAGACGCTTCAGCGCTTCGTGCTGGACGAACAGGAGTTGCTGCGCGAACAGGCTACCTTGATGGAGTCCCTCCGTCTGCGTCGAACGACCGAAGCGGCTGCGCTGGATGTCCTTGAGCACGATTTCCTGCCCCGATGGGAGCGCTTGATCAATCAACTCTCGGGCGCGCGTGCGCCGGCCCCCAGCGAATGGCAACGCCAGGAACTGGTGGCCTACGCGTCCACCCGCCGGGATGCGCTGAAAGCCCTGGCGCAGGCATTCGAAACCCGTCAGATGGTGTGGGTCGAGCGCTCCCGCGCATTGCAGGTGCAGGCTGACAACATCCTGCTGCAGATGCGACTGCGCAATTCGGTGGAGGCTGGCGCCCGCTGAGAGCCGGCGGTGCCCGATGCGTCCATGGACTTCCTTCAACAGAGTCTGCTGATCCTGCTCCTGGTGAGTATCAGCGCCTTTTTCTCGGTGGCTGAGATTTCCGTTGCGGCTTCGCGCAAGTCTCGGCTCGCGGTGTTGGCCGAAAACGGCGATGAGGGCGCTGCCCGCGTGCTCGCCCTGCAGGCCCGCCCCGGCCCCTTCTTCACGCTGGTACAGATTGGCCTCAACGCAGTGGCGATCATGGGAGGCATTGTCGGCGAGGGGGTCTTCTCCCCGTGGCTGGAGGGCGCGCTGGCTCACTGGGCGCCGGCGGCCTACGTGGACACGCTAGCTTTCGCCTTGTCGTTTGTCGTGGTGACGTCCCTCTTCATCCTTTTTGCCGACCTCATGCCCAAGCGCCTCGGCATGGCAGCGCCAGAGCGTCTGGCGATGGCCGTGGCGGCGCCGATGAGTGTCCTTATCCGCTGGTTGCGCCCTTTGCTTTGGCTGTACAACGAGGCGGCGGATCTTCTCTTTCGCCTGCTTGGGGTGGCAACCACCCGCAACGACACGGTGACGCCGGACGAGATCATTGCGGTGGTTGAGGCTGGTGCCCAGGCTGGCCTGCTGGCCGAGCAGGGGCATGCCCTGATCGAGAACGTTTTCGGCCTTGAGGCGCGCAGCGCTCCGTCGGCCATGACGACCCGCGACAGCGTGGTGTTCTTCACCTTGCAGGAGAGCGAGGAGAGTATCCGCCAGAAGATTGCCAGTCGGCCTTTCAACCGTTTTCCGGTGTGTGACGGGGGTATCGACAAGGTTGTGGGCTATGTGGATGCCAAGGACTTGCTCAACCGCGTGCTGGCCGGCCAGTCCTTGTCCATGAAGGCCGATGCTCCGATCAATCCGCTGCTGGCTTTGCCGGACACCCTGACCCTGTCCGAGGTGCTTGAGCGTTTGCGCGAGGCGCGTGAGGATTTTGCGGTCATCGTTAACGAATATGCGCTGGTGGTGGGCGTGATCACCCTCAATGACATCTTCAGGGCCTTGGTCGGGGACGATGTGGAGCAGGTCCAGGAAGAGCAGATCGTGCGCCGAGACGACCGCTCCTGGCTGGTGGATGGCGCCACCGCCGTTGCCGACGTGATGCGCGTACTTGATATTGACGATGGCGATGGAAGCGAGCACTACGAGACCATTGCCGGGTTCATGATGTATCACCTGCGCAAGATCCCCCGCCGGACCGATCGCGTGGATTTCGGTGGCTATCGCTTTGAGGTCATCGACGTGGACAACCATCGAATCGATCAATTGCTGGTGAGTCGGTTGGAGCCGGATAGCGGAGAATTGTCGGCCGGAGGGTGAAACCGTCGCGGGCAGGCGGGTAAAATCCGGGGATGCCCGAATCCCACTCCCCCCGCTATATCCACCTGCGTCTCCACACCGAGTATTCGATCTCAGACGGGATCGTGCAGGTAGACGCCGCCATCGCCCGTGCTGCCGCCGACGCCATGCCGGCATTGGGTATCTCCGACCTGGCCAACCTGTTTGGGATGGTCAAGTTCTACAAGGGGGCCCGCGGCAAGGGCATCAAGCCCATCATCGGTGCCGACTGCTGGATCAGCAACGATATTGAGCGTGACAAGCCGAGCCGGGTTCTGCTGATCTGCCGTAACCGCAAGGGCTACGGCCAACTGTGCGAGTTGCTGACCCGTGCCTTCATCGAAAACAAATACCGGGGGCGGGCGGAATTGCGCCGCGAATGGCTGAGCGCAGACAGCGCCAGCGATCTCCTGTGTCTGTCCGGCGCCCGCGACGGTGATATTGGCCACGCCCTTGCCAACGGCAATCCCATGCAGGCGGAAAAGCTCGCTGCCGACTGGGCGTCGCGCTTCCCTGGGGGGTTCTACGTCGAGATCCAACGGGCGGGGCATCCCGGCACCGAAGCCTACATCCGGGAAGCCCTGCTGATTGCTTCGCGCCTGGACCTGCCGGTAGTGGCAACCCACCCGATCCAATTTACCCGGCCTGAGGATTTCAAGGCCCACGAGGCTCGGGTGTGCATTGCCCAGGGCCACGTGCTTGCCGATAAGCGCCGACCCAAGGACTTCACCCCCGAGCAATATTTCAAGACCCAGGACGAGATGTGTGCGCTGTTTGCCGACATCCCGGAAGCGCTCGAGAACAGCGTGGAGATTGCCCGGCGCTGTTCGCTCACCGTGCAACTGGGCAAGAACTTCCTGCCCCAGTTCCCGACTCCCGAGGGCATGACCCTTGACGATTTTCTCGTCGCGGAGGCCCGATCGGGCCTTGAGGTGAGGCTGAAGGAGCTGTTCCCCAACGCGCTTGAGCGGGAGCAGAAGCGCGAGCAATACGAATCCCGGCTCAAGTTCGAGACTGACACCATCATCCAGATGGGCTTTCCCGGCTACTTCCTGATCGTGGCTGACTTCATCAACTGGGCCAAGCAGAACGGCGTGCCCGTTGGGCCGGGGCGGGGTTCCGGTGCCGGTTCGCTGGTGGCCTTCAGCCTGCGCATCACCGATATCGATCCGCTGGCCTACGCCCTCCTTTTCGAGCGCTTCCTCAATCCCGAGCGGGTCTCCATGCCCGACTTTGACATCGACTTCTGCCAGGACAACCGCTACAAAGTCATCGAGTACGTGCGCGCCCACTACGGGGCCGATGCGGTGAGCCAGATCGCCACCTTCGGCACGATGGCGTCAAAGGCGGTGGTGCGTGACGTCGGGCGGGTGCTCGATCTGCCCTATGGCCTTTGCGATCGCCTGTCCAAATTGATCCCGGTGGTGCAGAACAAGCCCCTGTCCCTGGCTGAAGCCCGGGAGCAGGAGCCGCAGATCAACGAACTGATGACGGACGGCAACGACGGCGAGTCGATCCAGGAACTGTGGAGCCTTGCCGAACCCCTGGAAGGCCTGACCCGAGGCGTCGGCATGCATGCCGGGGGTGTGCTCATCGCACCTGGCAGACTCACCGATTTCTGCCCGCTTTATATTGCCGACGGTGACGACGCCACCCCCGTGTCCCAGTTCGACAAGGACGACGTGGAAGCGGTGGGTTTGGTCAAGTTCGACTTCCTGGGTCTGCGCAACCTCACCATCATCGAGCTGGCGCTCGAATATGTGCAGCGCCTTACCGGCGAGCGGCCGGATCTGATGAGCCTGGGCTTCGAAGATCAGGCGGCCTACCAGATCCTCCGCGAGGCCAACACCACGGCGATCTTCCAGGTGGAATCGGACGGCATGAAGAAGCTTCTCAAGAAGCTCGCTCCCGACCGTTTCGAAGACATCATCGCTGTGCTGGCCCTTTACCGTCCGGGCCCGCTGGGCTCGGGCATGGTCGATGACTTCATCCTGCGCAAGAAGGGCCAGCAGGCCATCGATTACTTCCACCCGGACCTCACCGCCTGCCTGTCACCCACCTATGGGGTGATCGTGTATCAGGAACAGGTGATGCAGATCTCCCAGATCATCGGTGGTTATACCCTGGGTGGCGCCGACATGCTGCGTCGGGCGATGGGCAAAAAGAAGGCCGACGAGATGGCCAAGCACCGGGAGACCATCGCCGACGGTGCCCGCAAGAAGGGCTACGACCCGGCCCTGGCTGAGCAGCTCTTCGATCTGATGACCAAGTTCGCCGAGTACGGCTTCAACAAGTCGCACACGGCGGCCTACGCGGTGGTCACTTACCATACCGCGTGGCTTAAGGCCTACCACTGCTCGGCCTTCATGGCCGCGACCATGTCCTCGGACCTGGACAATACCGATACGATCAAGATCTTCTACGAAGACACGATCGCTAACCGAATCGCGGTGTTGCCGCCGGATGTGAACCAATCCGACTATCGCTTTGTGCCCACGGATGCCAAGACCATCCGCTATGGTCTTGGGGCTGTCAAAGGGGTTGGCGAACCGGCGGTACGCGCCATCCTGGCCGCTCGGGACTCGGGTGGCCCGTTCAAGGATTTGTTCGACTTCTGCTGCCGGGTGGACAAGCGTCTCGCCAACCGCCGCGTGATTGAGGCTCTGGTGCGTGCGGGAGCCTTCGATGCCCTCGACCCCGTGCAGCCGGCGGATCGTCACAAACTGCTGGCGAGTGTCGGTATTGCCATGGAGGCGGCTGAGCAGATCGCAGCCAATGCCATGCAGGGCGGGCTGTTCGACATCCCTGGCGAAGTGAGCGCGCCGATGGTCGATTACGTCAAGGTGCGCCCCTGGGGCGAGCGGGAAAAACTCAAGGAGGAGAAGCTGGCCATCGGCTTTTTCCTCTCGGGCCACCCCTTCAATGCCTTCAAGGATGAGGTGCGGCGTTTCGTGAGGCGGCCGCTGGCACAGGTCGAGCCCTCCCGGGATGTGATCACCATGGCGGGCGTGGTTATGGAGGTTCGGGCCAAGATGACCGCCCGGGGCAAGATCGCCTTCGTGCTCCTGGATGACGGTACAACGCCGCGGGAAGTCTCGGTATTTTCTGAGGTGTTCGACAATAATCGTCAGCGTATCGTGGTCGATGAGGTGCTGATCATCGAGGCCAAGGTGAGCAATGACGACTTTTCGGGGGGCTATCGCATCGTTGCCGACAAGTTGATGACTCTGGGCGAGGCGCGCGGTCGCTACGCGAGAGCCCTCCAGTTGCGTCTCAACGGCGAGGTGGGTGAGGCCGGGGGGGCCGTGGCGGCGGCCGAACGTCTGCAAAGTGTGCTGACCCCCTTCCGCGACGGGGGGTGCCCCGTTCGCGTGCGCTATCGCAATGACGTGGCCGAGGGCGACCTGCCCCTGGGGGCGGACTGGCGGGTGCGGCCCGATGACAGTCTTCTGGAGAGCTTGCGTGACTGGCTGCCGGCGGATGCGGTCGAGGTTGTGTATCCCTGATTCGTCCGCTGTCCGGTCGTGGGGCACGCGGGCCGTGGAGGCTGTGCTCAGTCGGTGATGATCAGGCTGCCCGGCAACACGCCTACGCGCAGGATGTCGCTGAGGGCTTCTGGCGGCAGTGGAGGACTGAACACATAGCCCTGGGCTGCCAGGCAACCTTCGGCCCGGAGCACATCCAGCTGCTCGTGGGTTTCCGTTCCCTCGGCGATCACATCCAGGCGCAGGCTGCGTCCGAGCTGGATCAACGCCCGCACGATGGCCGCGTCGTCCGGGTCGTCGATCAGGTCGCTAACGAAGCTCTGGTCGATCTTGAGGCAGTCCACGGGAAAACGTTTGAGGTAAGCCAGGCTCGAGTAGCCCGTTCCGAAGTCGTCGATCGACATGCGCACGCCAAGGGCCTTGAGCCCGGCGAGGGTGTGTTCGACCTCGATCCCCGATTGCATCAGGAGCGATTCGGTCAGCTCCAGTTCAAGCCATTGAGGTGAAAGACCGCTGCTCTCCAGCGCCTCCCGCACCGTGGCCACCATGTCGGTCCGCCGAAACTGCATGGCCGAGAGATTGACCGCGACTGGAATGGGGGCGTAGCCCTGCGCCTGCCAGGCCACGGCCTGACGGCAGGCTTGATGCAGAACCCAGCGACCGATCGGAACGATCAATCCGCACTCTTCGGCGAGGGGAATGAAACTGGCGGGCGGCACTCCACCCAGCGGGCCATTGAACCAGCGCAGCAGTGCCTCCACCCCGATGATGCGTCCGCTGGCGAGGTTTACCTGGGGTTGGTAATAGAGACTGAACTCCTGATGGTCGAGCGCCTGGCGCAGTGCGTTCTCGAGTTGCAGGCGCTCCAGAGCATTGACGTTCATGACCTCGTCGAAGAAGCGGTAAGTGTTCCGGCCGCTTTCCTTGGCGTGGTACATGGCGGTGTCGGCGTTCTTCATGAGGCTCGCGGCACACGTGCCATCGCCCGGGAATAGGGCAATCCCGATCGAGAAAGACGTTGTCAGTGCCTGACCATCGATATCGAAGGGCGGCCGCAACCGTTCGAGGATTTTTTCGGCCACACGGGCGGCGTCGTCAGGTCCGTCCACATCGGTGAGTACGATCAGAAACTCGTCACCCCCCTGGCGGCTGATGGTGTCCGTTTCCCGAGTGCATTCGGACAGGCGCAGCGCAACCCCCTGCAACAGCCGGTCTCCGGTCATGTGGCCGAGGGAGTCGTTGATGGTCTTGAAGCGGTCCAGGTCAAGGAACATCACGGCGATCCGGCTGCCGTGGCGGACGGCGTTGGCCAGGGCCTGATCGAGTCGATCCTGGAGCAGTGTGCGGTTGGGAAGCCCCGTCAGGGGGTCATGCCGGGCCAGATAGGCGATGCGGGCCTCCGACGCCTTGCGCTCGGTGATGTCCGAGAAGACCGCCACATAGTGGGTCACTCTTTCGAGCTTGTCGCGCACGGCGCTGATGGACAGGGCCGAGGGGTACAGGGTGCCGTCCTTGCGCCGATCGTAGACCTCTCCCTGCCAGAAGCCGAGGGTTTCGATGTCATGCCACATGGATTCATAGAACGCGCGGTCGTGGTGCCCGGACTGGAGCATCCGCGGGGTGTTTCCCATGGCCTCCTCGGCGCTGTAGCCGGTGACCTCGGTAAAGGCGCGGTTGACCGACAGGATGCGCTCGTGGGCATCGGTGACGATGATCGCCTCCACGCTGTTGCGAAATACCGTCAGGGCCAGCCGTAGCTGTTCCTCGTCCTGACGCCTCGCGGTGATGTCCGCGATGGTGGTTACGACGCCAATCGGCGTGCTGGAGTCGTCGTCGAAGAGCGGGATCGAGTTGGTCCACAGCCAGCGCCGCATCCCGTCCTTTCGGTCGATTCCCAGCATGCCGGCTCTGGGCTGGCCCGTGGCAACGGCCTGCATGGCGGGTATTTGATCCGGGTCCAGCGGCTCACCGTCTTCATTGAGGTAGGTGAGGAGGTTGCCGTGCACATCCCAGCTCTCCATCTCGGCAGCGCTCAAGCCCAGGATCTGTTCAGCGCTTGCGTTATACAGCAGCAGCATCCCCCGGGCGTCGCGCATGATCACACCTTCGCCCATGGAGGCGAGCAAGGTGCTGAGACGGTTCTCGCGTTCGCGCAGTTCTGCCTCCGTATTGCGGCGATCCGTGATGTCGATGCAGGACCCGATGTACCCCGCAAACTCGCCCCATCTGTCATAAATGGGGCGGCCCGTGTCGATGATCCAGCGGTATTGGCCGTCACGGCGGCGCAGGCGATACTCCATCTCAAACGGAGTGCGGACGGCAAAATGCTCCAGGTAGGTGCTCACGCAGCGGTCGAAATCGTCCGGGTGGACGCCGCTGGTCCAGCCGTCGCCCATCTCGTCCTCTAGGCTGCGGCCTGTGAAGTCCAGCCAGGTCTGGTTGAAGTAGCTGCATTTGGCATCGGTGCCCGCGCGCCAGATGAGGGTGGGAAAGCGTTCGAACAGGGACAGGGGAAAGTCCCAGATGTCGTTGTCGGATGAGGACGGCGTGGGCACGGTAGCGAGGAAGGTACGCGTGTGGAGTGGTGTTAGGCGTCAGTTGATGATGTCATTCTAGACTGATCCCGGACCCGTGGCCTGATTGGTTAACGAAGCTGCATATCGCGCTCAGAGGGTGGGCGCGCGCTGAAAGCCGGGGGGCACGGGGCCTTCCGCCTCTGTCCAGGTGACTTGCGCGACAACAGCCGCAGGGGGCCCGCGTCGGGCCCAGTCAATCATCGCGTCAAGGTCTTCCACGGGGCCGGCAACGAGCGCCTCGACGCTGCCGTCACTACGGTTGCGGACCCAGCCTGAAAGCTGGCGCCGAATGGCTTCGGATTGCAGGGCGTTGCGGTAACCGACGCCCTGGACGTGGCCGCGTATGCGCAGCAGGCGGATGGCCGGGTTAGAGGTTGTCTTCATCCATGAACCTGGGCAGGAGATCGCGGGATCGGGCCAGTGCGCCGTAGATGTCACCGCAGATGTTGTTGATGCCCACCGCGTCTTCAAACCCTGAACGGCGTATCAGCGATGCGGGCTGTGGGTTTAGATTGCACAGGATCAGGGCACAGCCCCGTTTGTGCAGGGATTTGCACAGGCTTTCCAGGCCTTCAAGGCCGGTGGTGTCCAGGTTGACCAGGTGGTCCATGTCGAGGATCACGACTTCGGGGTGACGCTCGGCCGGGTCGAGAAGGGTTTCCAGCTTGTGGATGGCACCGAAGAACAGGGTTCCGTAGAGGGAGTATGCGACCACCCGTTGAGAACCATCCGGGTACAGGAAGTCCGGCACCATCGAAAGCTCGGTGAGGGGCAGGCGTTCGACGCGGGTCAGGTCGGACATGCGATAGATGAAGAACAGGCTGGCCAGCACCATGCCCAGTTCGACCGCGAGGGTCAGGTCGAAGAAGACGGTAACGAAGAAGGTGCTGAGAAGCGTGGTTCGGTAATTCAATGAAAAACGTTTGAGGCCGCGGAACTCGTGCCACTCCCCCATGTTAACGGCCACCACGACGACGATGGCGGATAGGGTGGCCAGGGGAATGTGTTTGGCAAAGGGGGCAAACACCAACACGACGGCCAGTAGCACCACGGCGTGGATCATGCCGGCCACCGGGCTGCGACCGCCGGTGCGTACATTGGTGGCGGTACGGGCGATGGCGCCCGTAGCGGCGAAGCCGCCAAACAGCGGTGCTGCAAGATTGGCCAGGCCCTGGGCGACGAGCTCCTGGTTCGGGTCGTGGCGATCCTCGATCGTCGCGTCGGCAACGCGCGCCGACAGAAGGGATTCAATGGCGCCGAGCAGGGCGATGGTGAGGGCCGGGGAGATCAGCTTGCCGAGCGTCTGAAGGGACAGCTGTGGCAGCGCAAAGGCGGGAAGGTCCTGGGGGATGCCATT
>JAEUNV010000631.1 GCA_016790385.1 Zoogloea sp. | reverse complement strand
GGACCCTGCCGTACCCTCAAGCCCATGCTCGAAAAGCTGGCCACCGAATATGGCGGCCGTTTCGTGCTGGCCAAGATCAATTCTGACGAAGCCCAGACGGTGGCTGCCCGCTATGCGGTGCGCAGCATTCCGGCCGTCAAGCTGTTCGTGAACGGCGACGTGGTGGACGAATTTGCCGGCGCCCTGCCGGAAGGGCAGGTGCGGGCCTTTCTCGACAGGCATTTGCCGGATGAAGCCGAGCGCCTGCGCCTGAGTGCTGCCGGGATCGCCGACCCCTTGCAGCGGGCGGAGCGCCTGCGGCAGGCCGCAAGCCTGTCAGGCGGCCGGCAGTCTATCGTCCTGGAACTGGTTGGCGCGCTGCTCGATGCGCGGTTGGTGGAGGATGCGGCTGCGGGCCTGGAAACCATCGCGGAACCGGATCGGGACGAGGCATGGCGATCATTGAAGGCTCGCCTCGATCTCATCGTGGGGGCCGAGGCGACGGATGAGTCGGCCCTGGTGGCGCGCATCGGTGCCGATGCCAAGGACTTTGAGGCCCGCTTTGCCCTGGCGGCGGCGCTTGCCGGGCGGGGCGAGTGGGGCGCGGCTTTCGAGCAGTTGCTGGAAGTTGTTCTGCGTGACCGGGCCGACGCCCGCGGAAAGGCCCGGGACACGCTGGTGGAGTGGTTTGGCATCTGTCCGGATGCCAAGGCGGTGATGAACGCCCGGCGTCAATTGTCCATGTATCTGAATTAGCCAGGCCCCTTTCTCGGCGACGCACCGAGGGTGTACTGGGCCACCGGGCGATGCCTTGGCGAGGTCAGATCAAGCCTGACTTGCGCGGCGCCAGCCGGGTCTTTGCGATGGCGCGGCTGATCGATGGCTGCGACGCGCTTCTTGCTGACGCGACCCACTGAATTCAAGAAAAAGCCCCGCATGAGGCGGGGCTGACTGATTGCGCTGGTGGTGAGCCCTTACTGCTCGCCACCCCGCTTGCCCACGTGCTCCCGGGCGAGACGCTGCTGCACGTCGTTGGGGGCCGGTTCGTAGTGGCTGAAGGCGATGCTGCAACTGCCGTCGCCACCGCTGATGGACTTGAGGCGGGACTCGAAGCCTTCCATCTCGGCCATGGGTACCTGGCTGGTGATCTCCGTCCAGCCGGGTTGCGGGCTGTCGGTGCCGGTGACGCGGCCGCGGCGGCCGGAGAGTTCGGCGCTGATGCCGCCGAAGTGCTCGTCGGCGACCCGCACGGTCAGGGTGATCAGCGGCTCCAGCACCACCGGCCGGGCGCCCTGCACGGCTTCCTGCAGGGCGTGGCGGGAGGCGGTGATGAAGGAGATTTCGTTGGAGTCCACCGCGTGGTGCTTGCCGTCGAACACTGTCACCTTCAGATCCTGTAGCGGGAAGCCGGCCATCACGCCCTCGGCGATGGCCTGGCGCACGCCCTTTTCGACGGCCGGCATGAAGTTGTAGGGGATGGTGCCGCCCTTCACCTCGTCGGCCAGCTCCAGCCCGGCGCCC
>JAEUNV010000047.1 GCA_016790385.1 Zoogloea sp. | reverse complement strand
AGCACCTGGGGGTCAGCCTCGCCCGAGCGCAGCAGGGGGTCGAGCAGGTCTGCCACGCGGGCGGTTTCACCACTGGAAAGGTAGATGCCGGCCAGCAGCTTGCGGCCGGCCGGGTCATCGGGCATGCGCAACACGTAGAGTTCGAGCAGCGCCCGCGCCCGCTCCAGGCGCCCGGTGGCCTGGCTGGCCAGTCCGCCGAGCATGAGCAGCGGCGGCTGACGGGCAATGAAGGTGTCGGGCAGGGCATCCACCAGGCGGGTCACTTCTTCAAGCTGGGCACGGGAAGCCCGAGTGTCCCCCCGGGCGGCGAATACCAGGCTCTTCAGGTAGGCCACGCGGGGCTCGCGCTGGCTGATGGCGGCAGCGCGCTCCAGGTCGGGCATGGCTTCGTCGGGGCGTTGCAGGTCGATCAGCAGGGAGGCCCGGGCCACCATGGTGTCAAGCAGGCGCGGATCCACCTTCAAGGCCTGTGCAAAGTAGTCGAGCGCCACCGCAACCTTGCCCGCACCCTGCTGCATCACGCCCTGCAAATGCAGAAGCTGCGCGTCGCGAGGGGCCATGGCGACCGCCGCATCCAGCGCCTTGCGTGCCCGGGGGAGATCGCGGGTGCGCAAGGCCAGATCGATCTCGGCGCGCAGCGGCGCCAGGGAGCGGGGATCGGCCGCTTTCCCTTCGTCTATGGCGCGCCATGCGGCCTTCACGTCGCCTTGATCGGCGTAGGCGGCGGCCCGCATGGCCAGCACCTCGGCCCGGGCGGATGCGGCCAGACCGTCGGGCTTGATGCGGGCCAGGAGCTTCTCGCTGTTGCCGAACATCATCAAGGCCGTACCGTAGGGCTGAGCAAGCTCGGCCATGCTGGCGCCCAGGCGCTGGGCGATCTCGAACTCGGCTTCGGCGGCGGCAGCCTGGCCGTCCCGCAACAGGGCCTTACCGAGCAGCAGGTGCGCCGCCAGCAAACCCTTGTCCTGCTGCACGGCGTTGCGGGCCTGGACGATGGCACCGGAGACGTCATCACGGGCCAGACGGGCCAATGCATCCTCGTGATAGCGCGCCGCCTGCACCGCGCCGCCGGGGGCGGCAAGCGCTCCCTGGAAGGACAGCAGAGCACTCAGCACAAGGCTCGCAAGCACGGGCTGGCAGGCGCGAAGAGAAGCACGGCGACCGGGTTGGGACATGGTGTGGACGGGGGCTGGAAATATGAGCTTCGTTATAGAGCCCCCCGTGTTCGCGCCCCGTGACGTAGGCCACGACACCCCGCTCCGGCCCTGGAACGATTTAACGCTTAGCCTCAGACGGGCATTTTCGCCCCCGATTCTTGAAGCACCACGATTCGCCCCCACATGCGAGGCTGACCCGTGCATTGGCCCCGAACCATGGAAAAGAAAACGCAATTCAGCTTGTGGTACTTCGTGTTCGCCTTGTTTGCGATCTTCACGCTCCACGACCTGTGGGTTCAGGTCCGCACCGTCGAGCCCCTGCCTTACAGCGAATTCCAGCGCCTGCTCAAGGCTGGTGAGGTGACGGAGATCTCCATCGCCGACAACACCATCCAGGGCAGCCTCAAGCAGCCCCTCCAGGACGGTCGCCAGAAGTTCGTCACCACCCGGGTCGATCCATCACTGGCCAAAGACCTGGCCCAGTACGACGTGAAGTTCACCGGCGTGGTGGAGAACACCTTCTTCAAGGATCTGCTTGGCTGGATTCTTCCTGCCGTGATCTTTGTCGGGATCTGGATCTTTGCCATGAAGCGCTTCGCCGGCAAACAGGGCCTGGGCGGTGGCTTCATGAACATCGGCAAGAGCAAGGCCAAGGTGTATGTCGAGGCCGATACCGGGGTGAGCTTTGAGGATGTGGCCGGCGTGGACGAGGCCAAGGATGAGCTCAAGGAGGTGGTCGGTTTCCTCAAGGATCCGAAGGCCTCCGGGCGTCTGGGTGGACGGGTGCCCAAGGGGGTGTTGCTGGTCGGGCCGCCGGGCACCGGCAAGACGCTGCTGGCCAAGGCGGTGGCCGGCGAGGCCGGCGTACCCTTCTTTTCGATCTCGGGCTCGGAGTTCGTCGAGATGTTCGTCGGTGTCGGCGCTGCACGGGTGCGCGACCTGTTCGAGCAGGCCCGGGCCAAGGCGCCCGCAATCATCTTCATCGACGAACTGGACGCCATGGGCAGGGCGCGCGGTGCCTTTGGCGGCATGGGCGGCCACGATGAAAAGGAGCAGACCCTCAACCAGCTGCTGGTTGAGCTGGACGGCTTCGATTCGTCGTCGGGCCTGGTGCTGCTGGCCGCCACCAACCGTCCTGAAGTGCTCGACCCGGCGCTGCTGCGGGCCGGACGTTTTGACCGCCAGGTGCTGGTGGACCGCCCCGACAAGAAAGGCCGCATCGCGATCCTCGATGTCCATCTGAAAAAGATCACCCTCGCCCCGAACACCGATTCCGAAAAAGTGGCGGCCCTGACCCCTGGCTTCACCGGCGCCGAGCTGGCCAACCTGGTCAATGAGGCAGCCCTGGTGGCCACCCGGCGCAAGGGCGAGTCGGTGACGGTGGAGGACTTCACCGTGGCCGTGGAGCGCATCGTCGCCGGCCTGGAGAAGAAGAACCGGGTGCTCAATGAACACGAGCGCACCGTCGTCGCCTATCACGAGATGGGCCACGCCCTGGTGGCCATGGGCCTGCCGGGCACCGACCCGGTGCACAAGATCAGCATCATCCCCCGTGGGGTTGGCGCTCTGGGCTACACCATCCAGCGCCCCACCGAAGACCGCTTCCTGATGACCCGCGCCGAACTGGAAAACAAGATGGCGGTGCTGCTGGGCGGCCGGGCCGCCGAGCAATTGGTGTTCGGTGAGGTTTCCACCGGCGCCGCGGACGATCTGCAAAAGGTCACCTCCATCGCCCGCTCCATCGTGATGCGTTTCGGCATGGATGCCCAACTGGGCAACGTGGCCTACGAAAGCGAACGCAGCAATTTTCTCGGCCAGACCGCCCCGCCCCAGGAACGCAGTTACTCTGAAGAGACCGCCCGTGAGATTGATTGCGCAGTGCGTACCATCGTCGCGCAGGCCTTCGAACGCAGCAGCGCCATCCTGATCCAGCGGCGCGACATACTTGAGGAAACGGCCCGGGATCTGCTGGTTCGGGAAACCCTCGATGAAAGCGACCTGAAGGCAATCCAGCAGCGGGTGACGGAGGCATAATCCGGGCTCACCCCACCGGAGCCTGCCGTGCGCCTTCACCTGCTTCTCATCGCCAGCCTCAACTTCGCGCTTGTCGCCACACCGGCGCGGGGCGCCGCCCCCTCGGGGCCCGTCGACGGAATCTACATCCACTTTGCCGACGCCGGCCTGCTGACCGACTGCCGCACCGGCAAGCGCCTGACGGTCGCGACGGAAGCCGATAACGCCGCCCTTGAGCGGGCCTATCTGGACAGCCGGGAGGCACCGGGCGCGCCGTTGTGGGTCAGTCTGCTGGGGCACGTGGAAAGCCGCCCCCGCCAGGAAGGCGGCGGCCACGAGGAAGTGCTGGTTGTCGACCGCTTTGCCCGCGTCGACCCCACCCGCGGCTGCGCTCGCAGCCCCGGACTCGCGTCGGCGCGCTGGAGGCTGGTCCAGCTCGAGGGCCGGGCTGCATCAATCAGCGGGCAGCCGACGCCGCCCTTCCTTCTGTTCAAACCCGAGAGTGGGCGTCTGTCCGGCTCGACCGGCTGCAACCGTCTCAATGGGGAATACCGCAGCTGGGGGATGAGCGGTTTTGCCGTGCTGCCCCTGGCCACGACCCGGATGGCTTGCCCGCCCCCGCTTGGCGAGCAGGAAAGGCATTTTCTGGACGCCCTGGCTCGCGCCACCCACCGGATTCAGGCCGGCACCCAGCTTGAGCTCCTGGCCGACGGCGTGCCCGTGGCGCGCTTCGAGGCCGACGACCTGCATTAGCACGAGCACACCGTGGCCCGTGCCGACATTCTCTCGGGCTGGGGCTACAATGGCCCTGCCAGCATCCCATGACCGGGCCAGGATGGCCCCGTCCGCAAGCCCGACCATTCGACGTTTCCTGGAGGAATTGCCCATGTCCCGTACCCGCACCCACGCCCTAAGCGCTCTGGCCCTGTGTGCCAGCCTCGTCCAGCCGGCCCTTGCCCAGGAATCCGCCACCCTGGCCAAGATCAAGAGCAGCGGCACCATCGCCCTGGGCCACCGGGAGTCCTCCATCCCCTTCTCCTACTACGACGACAAGCAACAGGTCGTCGGCTACTCCCAGGAGCTCATGCTCAAGGTGGTGGACGCCGTCAAGGCCGAACTCAAGCTCCCCGCCCTCGCCG
>JAEUNV010000567.1 GCA_016790385.1 Zoogloea sp. | reverse complement strand
GCTGCGCCAAAACAAGAACGCCAGCTTCGGCAAGACGCCGCTTTCGGAAATCTGGCGCCATCCCCTCCATACCCGGGAGTTCGGCAGCCAGCTCACCAACGCCTTGCGCTGCCTTCAGCTGGAGGCCCATGGCTACCAGGTCACGGTCACGGAGCTGGTGGGCTGGGAACATTCCATGAAAAACGAGCTGATCATTGCGCGGCACACCGGCGTGCCGCGCAAGAACGCCCGCGAACGCATCGACGCCATTCTGGGCGAGCTGAATCTCGACGAACTTCGGAGCCGCTTCGCGTGCTGAGCACCAAGCTGGCCTTGGCCTTGTTGGCCCTGGCCCTGGGGCTGGCCGCCTTGGCCCCGCGTCTGCCCCATCTGCGCCGACGCTATGACACCGCAGCCCTCAGCCCGATCACCCGCCGCCCCGACGCCGACCCCGGCGACGAAGCCCTGAAGGCACGCCTGAACAGCTGGGTCCGCACCGGGGCCGGCAGCGGCGCGAGCCTTCTTCCGTGGGCCACGGCGCCCGTGCCGACGCCGTTCTCCCACTTGCGCCTGCCGCAAAGGCAGAGGAATGCCGTCTGTCATTTTGGCTATCGTCTGGCCGGATACCACCAGCTTGATGAACGCAGCCGTCTCGGAGGCCTCCTTTATCGCATCGGCGTGCAACTGCGTCCCCTGCTGTGGTTTGTCCCGCGGCGCCCGGACGAACCCTGGGATGATGCGTGGTTTGACGAGATGGATGACCAGCGCCTCGCCGCCCTCGAACACTGGACGCCCCGCCGCCCCACCCTGATCGTGCTCGACGGACTGCCGCCGAAGCGGGTGGAACAGGTCAAGACCGCCCTGGGGATTGCCGCCGGGCGGGCGGAACATCCCATCCGCCTGCTTGTGCTCGAAGCGCAGGCAGGCCACCGCAGGATGTGACACACCCTGCCGTGCTGCCCGGGCCCGGCCCGGAAAGCACGGGAGCGTGCCAAGCGCGCTCAACGAAAGGGGTAGGCGCGCATCTTGGCCGGGGGCGTAACAGGCGCAGGCTGTGTGCCGGGCGGCAGCACCGAGTGCGGACGATAGCGCAGGGGCATCGGATAGATAGGCGCCGCATAGACCGGCTGCGCCGACATCCGCGACAGGCGCGCAGCCTCGTCCAGCTCGTCCTGACGCCGCTGCGCCTCGCTCTCACGCTGCATGTCCTCGTAGCGCCGCCGCTCGGCAGCCTCCCTCGCCCTGCGCGCCTCCATCTCGCGCGCTTCACGCACCAAGCCTTCGCTGCGGGACATGGCTGCCGCCTGCTCTTCCCGGGTCAGCGGCGGCGGTGTCTCCACGCGCGTCACCTGACTTCCACCGCCGCAGGGTCCGTCGGTATAGGTGACCTTTCCGTCGGCACCGACGCACTTATTCACCGCGAACCCCGCGGGGGCGAACACCATGAGGGACGACGCCACCACCGCCCCCAACACCCGCGAACGAGCGCAGGCCACGTCATTTCCCGACATATCCACTCCACTTGACTCCCGAAACACCCAGGGCTCACCGCCCCTTCTCAGATTAGGCCGAGCGCCCCTCCCGCGCCAGCGGGGCTTCAGGGCAGGACGATGAAGGCAGGCCCCGGCACACCTGCCAGTTTGGCAGGCACCCCTGCCAAACTGGCTTGACCACGCCGGGAATGATCGTCGGCTTTGAAATATAACTCAATAAAAACATCAACTTGCTCCATTCTGGTGGTCAGGCACGCTACCTGCTGATTAATCGGCAAGGAGGATTGGTTGATGAACCCGACCATCAGGTTATTGAGCTTCATTGTGCTGACCCAGCTTTCGTCCGTCGTTCCGGCGTCCGACTTTATTGCCGGACTCAGGCCAGACCAACGTCCGTCCGAGGCGCCCCGAGTGACGACCGTCGCAGTCGATGAGCCGCTGAAAGCGCAGCGTCTGAAGGGCATCTCCCAACCCTGGCCCGGCAATCTGGAAACCATCGCCACCCAGGGCAACTGGTACTCCCCCTTGTTTCAACCCGGTATGCCCGGGCGTTACGACCTGCGCGGTCTGCATGCCCGCTAACCGGAGAACCTGTCGCGGCGATTCCCGATCGCTGCGGCGCTCCCGGATGTGCCCATAACGCGTGGGTCGCCGGAATCAACCCGCAACTCAATTCTGTCAACGAAGGAGAAACTCCATGAAGTCTTTCGGCAAGCTCGTCAGCTGTTCCACCCTCGCCATCGCCCTCTGCGCCGCACTTCCCGCAGCCGCCAAGGACGACCAGAAGGGCATGTCCGGAATGTCGGGGATGTCTGGCATGCAGGGTCAGAAAGGGATGTCCGGCATGTCGGGCATGGAAGGTCAGAAAGGCATG
>JAEUNV010000514.1 GCA_016790385.1 Zoogloea sp. | reverse complement strand
ACGGCGGGACACCCCGCGCAACTCGATGGCGGGGGCCGGGAACAGGGAAAGGGAAGCGGTCTGGGACATGGTGCCTTGCAACAAAAACAGCGATGGGCCGACTTTAGCGCCGGCCCATCAGCCCCCAAACCAATCAATTCTCCGTTGCTATGCAGGCTCACACTGCATTGCTTTTCAGGTGACGTTAGGGCAACACCCTCGCGGAAAGCCGCGCCGGCTCAGGACTTCTGCCTGAGACCAGCCCGGCCGCTGGTGGCACAGGGACAGCACCCCAGCTGGTCCAGGCGCTCCCGCACCTCGGTGGCCGAGTGACGGCAGAACACCATGGGAATACCCAGATCCTCGGCCTGCTTGCGCACATTGCGCATCAACATGTGACTGGCCCGGTCGCACATGAACACCACCAGCCCGGTGCGCCGCGACAGCTGACGGCGGTTTTCGGACGCCTTGCGACCGGGCCAGTGGTCGATGTCCTTGATACCCAACTGATCGGCCACCCTGAGAATTTCGCTGCGGATGCCCTCGATGCGATCCGCGCCGACGATGACGGCCTGCATGGGGAAGCTCCATTTCATGAATGCGCTGACAGTAGGCAGTGTGTGGCCCCGATGCAGCGCACCAAACCATATTGTTTCGATATGCATTCCACGCCGGAATGAAATGGCCGGCATTCCATGAATGGAGCCAAGCTATTGAAATAAATTAAAAAGCCCTTTTCCCGGCGATCATCAGCAATACCCTGCCCGGTGTTGGCGCGCGATTTGCATGCCTGCCAGGAGGGTGCCGTGGGGTGATGACGCCCGTGCCCGCATCGCCCCCGCACACCACAGGCCGGCCGCCACGGCGGCGCAAACCCCTGCTGCACTCAGGGTTGAAGTTGGCACGCCATACGGCCAGACTGGGATGACCCTCTGAGCGGAGCTTTCCGTGAGCGAGAATTGCCCTGTAGATCCCGTCTCACATGCGACCGAGCCCAGGCGCGCCGCCGGGGCCGGGGCAGCCCGCAGCACCGATCCGCGTTTCGACCAGATCCTGGCCAGCGCCAACGACGCGATCATCTCCATCGACGAAGCCCAGACCATCACCCTGTTCAACCGGGGCGCCGAGCGCATCTTCGGTTACAGCGCCGTCGAAATGATCGGCCAGCCCCTCGACCGGCTCATTCCCGAGCGTTTCGTTGCCCGGCACGGCGGCCAGGTGAGGGATTTCTCTGCCACCCCGGAGGTCTCGCGAATGATGGCCCAGCGCGGCGAGATCTACGGTCTTCGGCGCGACGGAAGCGAGTTTCCTGCCGAAGCCTCGATCTCCAAGTTCCGCGGTCCGGAAGGGCTGGTGTTCACGGTGATCCTGCGCGACATCACCGAAAGGCGTGCCGCCGAACTGCTCCTGCGCGACGCCCACGATGAGCTGGAGCGGCGTGTGCGCGAACGCACCGCCGAGCTCGAAGAGCGCAATACCCAGCTCCAGCAAGAGATCCAGGAACGTCGGCGTGCAGAGAAGCGGCTGGCCGAGCAGGCCCGCGAACTGGCCCGCTCCAACGCCGATCTGGAGCAATTCGCTTCGGTCGCCTCCCACGACCTTCAGGAACCCCTGCGCATGGTGGCCAGCTATACCCAGCTGCTCAACCGGCGCTATCGCAGCCGCCTCGACGCCGATGCGGATGAGTTCATGG
>JAEUNV010000037.1 GCA_016790385.1 Zoogloea sp. | reverse complement strand
CGACGCCCCACCGAGAACCAGATGTCCTGATCGGCGATGTTGCTCCAGGTGGCAAAGGCGCGATCCACGTTGAGATAGCTGCTGGACGGGATATGGCCCAGGGTGCCGTCAAAGACGCCCACCCGGTCGGCAAAGTAGGGTGCGGAGCCTCCGTTGGTGACCGCATCGTCATCCCCTGCGCCAAAGGTCTTGTACATCGCCAGGCGGGCATGGACGGTCACGTCCTGGGTGGCCTTGGCGCTCACATCGAGGCCGAAGCGGTTGGTGTAGAGGGTGTCGTTCCGGGGTTTGTAGGCCGGCACCTGGGCGGCAAAATTGCCCAATGCGCCCATCATGGCGGCGTTGGCCCCCATGAAGCTCTGGGCCTGCTGGTAAGTACGCACGCCGTTCATGTTCTGGGCAAACTGCATCAGCCCGGTCAGCGCCGCGCCGGTGGCGGGCGTGGGGTTGGCGAAGAAGGCGGCCTGGAGCTGGGCCTGGGCGTTGGCAAAGGTGGCGCTGACGTCGGTGAAGGGCTTGGTTTCGCCCCACAGGCTGTCTGCGCGGAACTGGTAATCGCCGCCGATGGTGAGCCAGCGCTCCGATGATTTTTCCTCGGCCTTGCCGACTTTCTCCTTCAGTTCCTCGGTGGCTTGATGATTGGCGGCGGTTGCGGCGTTGTTGGCCTCGACCTGACCCTTGAGGCGCACCAGTTCCTGGGACAGGGCCTCGATGCGCTTGAGCAGTTCGGCATTGGTTTCGGCTCGGGCCTGAAGCGGCAGGAACAAGCCTGCCACCAGGACGCCGATCAAGCTTCTGACATGACGTGTCTTCATGATCGCTCCCTGCACTTTGCTGTGTTTGAATCAGTGATCGTCGTCCCACCCGGTGAGCATCGCCCTGAACTGGGCCGAGGGCGTGTGACCGGTGGTGCCGAGGTAAATGTGGCCGATCAGGAAAGCCAGCATCAGGAAGGCCCCCACCGTATGTACGGTGGCGATGGTTCCCAGATCGATGCGGTAGCCGGCGGCCGTCAGCTCGTTGTAGAAGAGGTAGGCCAGCCCGGAGAGCCACAGCAGCGGGGTCACCACCACGGTCACGCCAAGATAGGTCTGCGCCTGCATCGGGTTGTGCTTGCGCTCCCGGGTCGGCTTGAAGGGGTGGGGCTCACCCTTGAAGATCCCCGACGCATAGAAGCGGATGATCTTGTCGATGTTCGTCATCGTGGGGATGTATTGCCGCCACTCGCCCGTGGTCAGGTGCCAGAACATGGCGAACACCCACAGGGCGATGAAGGCCCACACCGCCATGTTATGCACCCGGTGGGCCTGCTCGAACCCGAGCAGGTGATAGCTGCCGTGGATCTCGAAGCCGGTCAGCAGCATGCCGATGATCAGCACCGCCTGAGTCCAGTGCCAGAGGCGCTCGAAGCGGGTAAAGATATATATGCGTCCCATGATCGCCTCTCCCGTTCAGTGCTTGCGATTGACGAAGCGGATGAGGCCATGCACCAGCACGCCGACCAGGATCGCCGCCGATGCCAGCCAGCCCAGGGTATCCACGAGGCGATTGCCGCCCCGGCCCGGGATGTAGATGCCTTCGACCTTGTCCAGACGCCCTTCGCGGGCGTGGCACTCATTACAGGCCAGCGCCTTCTCCTTCGGCGCCACCATGTGGGTGATCGGCCACATCGCCACCGTCTCGATGAAATCCACCTTGCCCGAGAACGGCTTGCCGACGGCGGCCATGCCCGCCGCGATGGCCTTTTCCCAATCCATGTTCTTCCAGTAGGCGGTGTCGTCCTCGCCGGCCAGATGGGTCACCACCAGGGTGCGATTGACCGGATCGAAGGGCTGCTTGCCGCGGAAGAGCTTGACCGGCCAGATCAATGACTTGCCGTCATTCGGGCCGCCTTCAAAGGTGTTGATGGCGATGGGCTGGCGGCTCTTGTCGATGTCGTCGCCCATCAGGGTGTACTTCACCGAACCGTTGAACCACATGTATTCGGGGCGCACGTTCTCTTCGAGCACGAAATCACCCTTGATGCCGTTGTAGGTCACGTGACCATCGTCATTGGTGATGACCAGCGGCTTGCCCTTGGCATCACGCTTGCCGGCCGTGGACCAGTCCCAGGACATCTTGGTGGGCATGTCACCCCGGGCGAAGGCCGGAATGTGGCAGGTCTGGCAGGCCACCTTGTCGGTGTGGTCGTTGAGCTTGGCCATCCCGTGGGGTGTCTGGCCGTGGCAGGCCTGGCAGGTGGCCGGGTTGGAGCTGTCGGCCTTGCCGCGGAGATGGGCGTCGCCCTTGTCCATGGCGGTCGGGGCGTAGCGGCTGCCCGGCACCTGGTGGCCTTCGGTCTTGTGACAGGTGGCGCAGGTGAAGTTGTTGCCCTCTGCGTCCATGTGCACGTCCAGGGCCTTGTCCGGGCGGTCGAGGGAACTGTCCAGGTCGCCGTGCTTCACCGCGTCGCCGCCGCCACCGTAGAAGTGGCAGGTGCCACAGGTCTCGCGGCGGGTCTTGCCGACCTTCTGGGCAATCGCCTGAAGGTCGATGCCACGGACGATCTTGCCCGACCCGGGAGGAAACTCCGTGTCCTTGGTTACCGGATGGCCGGAAAAACCCGCCGGCTTCTTGTACTTGCCGGTGGCGTCATGGCAGACCAGGCAATCGACGTTTTCCTGGGATGCAAAGTCAAACTTGTCATCGAGCCCGTAGCCGATGTGGCAACTGGCGCACGACTTGTAGTTGGACGAGACGGAGGTGCAGAAATTATTGATGACGTGGCGCTTGCCCAGGGTCTGCCCGGTGCCGGGGTTCACGTATTCCCATTTCCAGTGCTGGGTCTGGTGAATCTGCTTAGCAGCTTCGGTGTGGCAGGTCAGGCAGGCCTTGGTCACTTCCGGCCCCGACTGGAACGGCCGCTGAAGCTCCTTGAACTTGCTGTGATCTGCGGTGGACTTGAGCAGCGCCGCGTCTGGCGCCCCCGCCTTCTGCTCGGTCGCCGCGAACGCCGACCCCATCATGACCACCATCGCCAGCGCGATGGACACCCTCTTGAGCACTTGCATACGCCCCCCTCTCATGCGAACCATCCAACCAGGTGGTGCACTGCAAAATCAGCACGAGGAGATTTTAGAATGTTCGTATGTTCGAATATTGATATGTATCAACGTGCAACCAGCCTGCGCAAATATCTCGCGCAAGGCATGGAAAAAGTCCCGATGACGCGAGGGGACAAGGTGGGCGGCGAGGGAAACGGGGATGAAGGCGGGCCGTAGTCTTCCGGCCCGGGAAATGACGGGTCAAGGGACGCCCGGCGCCCCTGCGCGAAACCCGGATCGCACCGCGGGAGCAAGCAGCCGGGCGAAGCGGGTCAGCTGCGCTCCACTCGCATGGCCGTGCCTATCGCCAGCACCTGCAGCACGGCGATGCCGATCAGAACCGCAGCAAAGCGGCCCCTGTCCATCAGGCCCCCAAACACCAGCGGCGCCAGGGCCAGGCCCGTATCCAGCCCCGAATAGACGAAGCCATACACCCGCCCGAAGGCCGCCTGACCGAAGCGGGCGGTCGCGGCGCGGCGCACCAGCAGATCCCGGGACGGGCCGGCCAGCCCCGTCAGAAACCCGATGAACGCCATCAGGCCGACCACGGCGGCGGCCGGCACCCAGCCGCTGCCCAGGAGCAGCACCACCAGCGCGGCGGCCCCCAGCGCGCATGCAATCACCCTGTCCTGCCGCGCCGAACGGGCGAGGAAGCCCCCCGCCAGGATGCCGGCCGCACCGCCCAGGAGGTAGGTGGACAGGGTTGCCGCCGCCCCGGCCACGGACATGTCGTAAAGCCCCTGCATCAGTGGCGCACCAACGTTCTGGAAGGCGCCGAAGGCCATGGTAAGGAGGAAGAAGAAGGCAAAACACATCCACACCGGGCCTACCTTGAGGATCTCCAGGGTACTCACCGGCCTCCCCGCCGGCGCGCTGTGGCGGCTCTCATCCACCAGATGGCGCCGACCGAGGACGATCAGGAGCAATGCCGGCACGGCGAGCAATCCCGCACCCAGCGCCGCCACGCGCCAACCGGAATGGGCGGCAACCCCCGTCATGAAGATGGGCGCCAGCGCCCAACCCAGGTTGCCGGACAAGCCGTGCACCGAAAAGGCATGCCCCAGGCGCGGCGTCGACACGTTTCGGTTGAGAATGGTGAAATCGCAAGGGTGAAAGACACTGTTGCCCAGCCCCGCCAGGGCCGCCACCAGCATCAGTCCAGCAACGGAAGCCGCCTGGGAAAGCAGCAGCCCTGCCGCGATGAAGCACGTGATCCCCGCCGCCAGGACACGTACCGGCCCGAAGCGGTCCACCGCCAGCCCGGACACGGCCTGCCCAACACCCGACACCACGAAGAAGAGCGTCATGGTGCTGCCGATGCCCACGAAGTCCAGTCCGAACTCCGGCATCAGCCAGGGGAAAAGCGGAGGCAGCAAGAGGTGGAAGAAATGCGACACCCCATGGGCGAAACCCACCAGGGCAATCACGTAGACGTCGTGCCTGGGGGGCGCAAGGCTTGCTTGGGCAGTCATGGCTGCGTTCTCTCCGTCAAGGCATTGCCGGCCCGGCCTGCCGAATGCGTGTTATGAGACCCTCGGATCGCGGGGGCTCGCGCCCAGCCTTCGCCAAGGGCGGCGCTTCGGGCGCCCACCCGCAGGCGACACACCCGGGGGCAAGCCCGGTCGGAAGCCAAGGCCGGGATGCCGCGCCCCATGCGCCGCCGGACCCGTCCCGCAGCGATCACGAGCTTGAGTCGGCCGGGAATCGGTTTGATACTAGCCCTCGCCCGTTTGGCTGTATTTCTACAAGCTGACATATTTTTTCGCAAAAATGCCACGCCACCCCACGCCGCGCTCCTTCGATCCCCTGCCCCGCCGGCCACCCTCCGAAGGTGAGCCCGTCACCGTCAATGTCCGCACATTGCCGCCCGACGTGGTCAGTCATACCGCTGCACCGCCACCCCTGGGCACAGCTTGCCTACCCCATCCGCGGCGCCATCCGCATCTGTGCCGCGGGCACTGCCTGGATCGTTCCGGCCAATCGCGCCGTGTGGATCCCCCCGGAGATCGATCACGACGTGGCCGTCCTCGGTGCCGTCGAACTGCGTACCCTGTACATCACCTCCGGGAGCGCACCCCTGCCCCTGAACGCCTGCACGGTGGTGGACATTTCGCCCCTCATGCGCAGCCTCTGCGAAGCCATCGCCGAAGGCCGCGGCGACACCCGCCATCAGTTGATGATGCAGCTGGCCCTCGAAGAGATACGCATCGCCCGTCCCCTGTCGCTGGGCTTGCCGCTTCCCCGTGACCGGCGCCTCAAGGCGCTTTGCGACGCCTTGATGGCCAACCCGGCGGATGGTCGCAGACTGGCGGACTGGGCCGAACAGGTGGGCGCCAGCGAGCGCACCCTGGCACGACTCTTCCAGTCCGAGCTCGACACCAGCTTCGGCGCATGGCGTCAGCAATTGCGCCTTGCCAAGGCCGTGGTCGAGATCTCCCGCGGGCTGCCCATGGCGGAAGTCGCGTCCGCCGTAGGCTATGCCAGCCAGGCCGCCTTCTCCGCCATGTTCTCGCGCGCCCTGGGCGTTTCACCGAGCCGCTTCGGCGAACGCTGAGGATTGACCGGGCCGATTCAGCGCCCAAAACGCAAGCTTCCTGCAAGCCCTGCGCAAGGATTAACCCTGCTTTTCAGATGGCTATTGACCCCGGAATTTTCCGGACTCTATAATAAGACTAATTCTCATTTGCGAATGAATCTTAGCCGTAATTTACATTCGCACTCCGCAAGCCAGCCAGGCCACCAGGACGCGCCAAGCCAGCCAGCGAAACACCTGCTCCACCGACGTGGAGTGAACTGACTGGAAGCCCTTCATGCGCAGCCTGATCCTTGCCACCTGCTCTGCCGTGGCCCTGAGTCTGACCGCCTGCGGCGGGGGCGGTGGAAACAATGCCGGCCCCGCCCCCTCCACATCCAGCCTGTCCGCCGCCGCACAACTGGGCGAAAGCCTTTTCAACGACCCTATCCTGTCGAGCACGGGCGCCATGTCCTGCGCGAGCTGTCACGACAAGGCCAACCATCATGCGGCGCCCGACGCACGCTCCGTCCCCGCCGGCGCCGACCCCGGTCGCGAGGCCGGACGTCAGGCACCTTCCCTCCAGTATCTGAAGTTCAACACCGCTTTCGCCTTTGCCGGCGACGGCACGCCCACCGGCGGATTCACATGGGACGGCCGCGCCACCTCCCTCGCGGACCAGGCCGGCGGACCGCTTCTCAACCCCAATGAAATGGCCAACACCAGCGTTGAGGACGTGGTGGCCAAACTCAAGCGCTCGGCCCATGCCGCCACGTTTCGAGCGGTCTTTGGCAGCGACATCCTGGAGCGCCCGACCGACGCCTTCGCGCGCTTGCAGTTTGCGCTTCAGCAATATCAGCTCGAAGACCCCGACTTTGCACCGTTCAGCAGCAAGTTCGATCTCTGGCAGGCCGGAAAGGCGCAGCTGACGGCCGCCGAGCTGAAAGGCTGGTCCCTTTTCAATGACCCCAACAAGGGTAACTGTGCGGCCTGCCATGTCAGCACACCGACAGGCGGCCATCCCGCCCTGTTCACCGACAACACCTTCGATGCCCTCGGCGTCCCGCGCAATCCCGAGATCCAGGCCAATGCGGACAGCAATTTCTACGATCTGGGCCTGTGCGGGCCATCGCGCACCGACCTCAGCGGGCGGACCGATCTGTGCGGAGCATTTCGCGTCCCCAGCCTGCGCAATGTGGCGAAAACCGCTCCCTACTTCCACAACGGCGCAATCAAGACCCTGAGCGACGCCGTCCGCTTCTATGTGCGCAGGGACACCCACCCGGAGGAGTGGTACCCCACGGATGCGGCCGGCACGGTGCTCAAGTTCAATGACCTTCCCCCGGCCTACCGCGCCAACGTCAATGTCACCGAGGCGCCCTACAACCGCAAACGTGGTGATGCGCCGGCCCTGGACGACAGCGAGATTGCCGACCTGGTGAGCTTCCTCAACACCCTGACCGACGGCTACGCGCCCTGAGCCGCCCCCGTCCGCACCCTCTCCCGCCTTGACCTGGAGCTTCATGCCATGAAAATCACCCCGATCTGTCTCGCCGTGTCCCTGCTCTTGGGCAGCGGCGCCAGCCATGCCGCCACCGACGCCCGGCTGCTGGCGCGCATTGAGCGCATGGCCGCCGAGCTGGACGCCGTCAAGGCCGAGTTGAAAGCCGTCAAGGCCGAAGCCGCCGCACGGCAGGCCGCGCCGCCGGCCGCTGCCACGGCCGCCGCGTCAGCCCAGCCGGCCGTCACGCCGCCCCTGGCAGCCGCCCCGGGGCCGGTGGCCACCGTCGAGCCGAATGCCTCGCCCACCCCCTACACCTCGCCGCTCACCCCGTCGACCAGCCAGACCACCTTCTTCGGATATGGCGAGATCAACTACAACCGCCCCTTCCGCGACCAGAGCCAGACTCAGCTGGACGTCCGCCGCGCCATCATCGGCATCGCCCATCAAGCCAGCGAGCGCACACGAATTGTCGGTGAGTTCGAGTTCGAGCACTCGGTCACTTCCGCCGACGACGCCGGCGAAGTGGCCGTCGAACAGCTCTACGTGGAGCATCGCCTGACTGACAACGTCAGCGCCAAGGGCGGACTGTTCCTGATTCCCCTCGGGTTCCTCAACCTGGTCCATGAGCCCACCTCCTACTATGGTGTGGAGCGCAACTTCGTGGAGACGGCGATCATCCCGTCCACGTGGCGCGAAGTAGGCCTGTCAGCCTTCGGTGTCAGCGATGCCGGCCTGCGCTGGGACGTGGGTCTCACCAGCGGCTTCAACCTCAACAAGTGGGATGGCGCGTCCTCGGAAGGCAAGGAGTCGCCCCTCGGCTCCATCCACCAGGAAGGGCAACTGGCTCGCGCCAATCAGCTTTCCGTCTACGGTGCGCTGAGCTGGCGCGGGACGCCCGGCCTGGACGTGGGCGCGGGTCTTTTCACCGGAAAGATGGCCCACAAGGTAAAGACACCCTCCGAGATGGAAGCCAACGCCGCCGGGCTCTACGCCCCCGACGCACGCCTCACCCTGTGGGATGCCCACGTCCGCTGGACCCCCGGCAAGTGGGATCTGTCCGCACTCTATGCCCGCGGCACCATCACTGATACGGCAGGCTTCAACGAGCGCCTGGCAGGCACCAATCTGGTCCCGAAATCCTTCTTCGGCTGGTACACCCAGGCCGCCTACAAGGTCTGGGAAAACGGCGAATACGCCCTCAGCCCCTTCGCCCGCTACGAAATCTTCAACACGGCCGCCAGCTTTGCCGCCCTGCCGGCCGGCCTGGGCGCCACGGCCGACCAGGATGAAAAAGTCCTTACCGCCGGAGCCAATCTGCGTGTGGGCAGCAATGTGGTGCTGAAGGCCGATGTGCAGCGCTTCCAGCTCGCCCGGGAGCGTGACCGCCTGAATCTCGGCATCGGCTACCAGTTCTGACCCGCCCCCGCCCCTGCCGCCGGCCCGCGCGCACCCTGCGTCCGGGCTTGCGCGCTTGATGGAGATTCCGCCCCGATGAGTGATACGTGCAAAGGCTGGACACGCTTCTCCCTGGTCGCCGTGGCCGGCGCCGCGGCCTCGGCCCTGCTGCCACCGACGGTTGAAGCAGCCCAATACATGAGCGTGGAACAAGCGCAGAAAGCCGCCTTTCCCGAAGCCGACCGATTCGAGGCCCAGACCCTGCGGCTCACGCCGGAGCAGATCAAGGCCCTCGACAGCGTTGCCGCCGTCCGGCAACGGGGTGAAATCCGGCGTATCGAAGCCTGGGCCGGCAACAAGGCGCTCGGCACCTTGTATGTGGACGACGTGATCGGCAAGGTAGAGTGGGTCACCTACGCGCTTGCGGTCGGTGCGGATGGCAGCGTTCGCAGCCTGGAGATCCTGGAGTACCGCGAAACCCACGGCTACGAAGTACGCACGCCGAGCTGGCGACGACAATTCAGCGGCCGCCGGATCGATCAGCCCTTCCGATTCGGTGAGGACATCAAGAACATCAGCGGCGCCACCCTCTCCTGCGCACACCTCACCGCCGGCGCCCAACGGCTTCTAGCACTCCATGCCCAGCTGGGCAAGAGCCCCGTCCCCGCCCGATGACACCGATGACGCGGCGGCGCATGCGCCCGTGGCTCGGCACCTATGTCACCGTCGAAGCCGGCATGGACACCGAGCCCGAGGCACTCCGGGTGATCGAGGCCGCCTTCGCCCGCGTGGCTGAGGTTCACCTTGCCATGAGCTTCCACAGCGCCGATAGCGAGATCGCCCGTCTTCATCGGGAGGCCGCCCATCGCCCCACGCCGGTGGGGGAGCACACGTGGTCGGTTCTTGCCCTGACCCTGCGCCTTGCGGCGCTGTCGGACGGTGTTTTTGACCCGACCGTGGCGGCAAGCCTGGTTCGCCATGGCGCGCTGCCCCGCCCGGATGGCCCGGCGCCCCACCGCCACGCCACTTGGCGCGACATCGAACTCCTCGACGACCGACGCGTGCGATTCCACCGCCCCTTGTGGCTGGATCTTGGCGGCATCGCCAAAGGCCACGCGGTGGATTGCGCCATCGATGCGATGCGGGAGCTCGGTGCAAGTCGCGCCCTGGTCAATGCAGGGGGCGACTTGCGGATTGCGGGGGAGCGGACGGAAGGCCTGCCCCTGACCATCCGTGCGCCGGACGCCCCCCACCGGCACCTTCCCCTCGGGGTACTCAGCGCGGGGGCGGCAGCCACATCGGGTGATTTTCTGTTCGGCCGCTCCGACCCGGCCCCCGCCATTTCGCCGCTGGTGGACCCACACAAGGGCGTGCGGCCGGCCCAGGCGCGCAGTGTGACCGTGCTGGCGCCCACCTGTGCCCTGGCGGACGGTCTCACCAAGATCGTCGGCCTGCGCGATATGGCATCCCTACCCGTGCTACGCCTGCTAGACGCCCATGCGGCAATCCTCGATACACCGGACACGCTCCAGGTCACCGACGGTTTCTGGCAGCAACTCGTTCAGCCCCCCTCCATCGGGCCCGCCCTCCATGTCTAGTCCCAATCACCGCCCCCGCAAAACCGTCCGCCCCGGGCGGCGCCAGCGCCAAGCCGTCCATCTGGGCACGGGATTGCTGTTCCTGAGCGGCCTTGTCTGGCTTCTCGCCCATTACGCCCTGCCGCTGCCGGGCGACGCCGCCCGCCACCCCCTGGAACCCTGGGCCATGCGCATCCATGGCGCCGCCACCCTGTTCGGTATGGCGGTGCTCGGCAGCCTGTGGGGCCGACATGTCGTCCGCGCCTGGAAAGACGGCCGACACCTGGCCTCAGGCGGCGGCCTTCTCGGGCTGTGGATGGGGCTGGCGGTGTCCGGCTATGCGCTGTACTACGTCGCCGACGAAGAGGTGCGCAACGGCTTCAGCGCTCTCCATGTGGCCGCGGGGATGGCCCTGCCCGTCGCCCTGGCGATCCACATCGCGGCGGCCGTGAAGGCGCGCCGCGCCAGGGGCTGAACACGCCAGCACCCCGGAGAGACACCGAAGCTCTGCTGCCGCCGCGCCCCATTGCTATCCTGTGCTGCCAGCCCGGGCTGGCGCCGGCGTCCCGCCGCGCCCCGACGGCTGCCACGGAGGCGCCATGAAAAGCCGTATCGAGCACGATTCATTCGGCCCCATCGACGTGCCGGCCAACCGGCTGTGGGGCGCCCAGACCCAGCGCTCCCTGCAAAACTTCGATATCTCGGGCGAACGTCAGCCGGTCGAGATCATCCGCGCCCTGGCCCTCGTCAAACGTGCCTCGGCGCGGGTGAACCAGCGTCTCGGCCTGCTTGACGACGCCCGCGCAGACGCCATCGCCCAGGCCGCCGACGAGGTCATTGCCGGCGATCATGCCCTGGAGTTTCCACTGGTGGTGTGGCAAACCGGCTCCGGCACCCAGACCAACATGAACCTCAACGAGGTCATTGCCAACCGCGCCAGCGAACTCCTTGGCGGGCCACGGGGAGAAGGCCGCAGGGTGCACCCCAATGACGACGTGAATCGCAGTCAGTCAAGCAATGATGTCTTCCCCACCGCCATGCACCTGGCCGCCGTCGACGCCATCTCCCACCGCCTTCTGCCGGCGCTGCGGGCACTGCGGGCCACCCTCGAAGGCAAGGCGCAGGCCTTCGACGACATCATCAAGATCGGGCGCACCCATCTCCAGGACGCCACGCCCCTGACCCTCGGGCAGGAGATCTCCGGCTGGGTTGCCCAGCTCCGGCACGGCGAGGCCCATCTCCAGGCCGCGCTGCCCCACCTCTGTGAGCTGGCCCTGGGCGGAACCGCGGTGGGAACGGGGCTCAACGCACCGGCCGGCTACGCGGTCGCGGTGGCCGCCGAACTGGCCGAATCCACCGGTCTGCCCTTCGTCACCGCACCCAACAAATTCGAGAGCCTGGCCAGCTGCGATGCCCTGGTGCACGCCCACGGCGCTCTCAAGACCCTCGCCGCCAGCCTCATGAAGATCGCCAACGATGTGCGCTGGCTGGCCAGCGGCCCGCGCTGCGGCATCGGCGAGATCCGCATTCCCGAGAACGAACCGGGCTCGTCCATCATGCCGGGCAAGGTCAACCCCACCCAGAGCGAAGCCATGACCATGCTGGCGGCGCAGGTCTTCGGCAACGATGTGGCCATCAACTTCGGCGGTGCCTCGGGCAATTTTGAACTCAATGTGTTCCGCCCGATGATCGCCTGGAACTTCCTGCAAAGCGTGCGGCTTCTGGGCGACGGGATGCGCAGCTTCAATGACCACTGCGCCGTGGGCATCGAGCCGGACCGGCAGCGGATCGAACAGCTCCTCTCCCACTCCCTGATGCTGGTGACGGCCCTCAACCCACACATTGGCTATGACAAGGCCGCCGAGATCGCCAAGAAAGCCCACAAGGACGGAACCAGCCTGCGCGACGCTGCCCTGGCCCTGGGCCACCTGAGCGCCGAGGAATTCGATCGCTGGGTCGATCCCCGACTCATGCTCGGCCGGGACTGACCCGGACGGAGCTTCCCGGCGGCAGGGCGCCGTCGGGAAGCTCCGGGTTGTCGTGGCCAGACTCAGCGCCCGACGCGGCCCTTGCCCCGGGCCAGCCGGTGCAGCACCGCCACGAGGATATCGATCTCCTCGCAGGTGTTGTAGAAAGCCAGGGACGGCCGCACCGTGGCTTCCTGCCCGAAGCGGCGCAGGATGGGCTGGGCGCAGTGGTGGCCGGAGCGCACCGCAATGCCTTCCTCGTTGAGGGCCCTGCCCACCTCGTCCGGACGGTAGCCGTCGAGGACGAAGGAGCTGACGCTGGCCTTCTCCCTGGCCGTCCCGATCAACTTGAGGCCGGGCACGGTGAGCAGCGCGCGGGTGGTGTACACCAGCAGGTCATGCTCGTAGCGGGCAATGTTCTCCATGCCGATCCGTTCCACGTAGTCGATCGCCGCACCCAGGCCCACCGCATCGGCGATGTTGCCGGTGCCGGCCTCGAAACGGGTCGGGGGGCCGTGGTAGATGGTCTTCTCGAAGGTCACGTCGGCAATCATGTTGCCGCCACCCTGCCAGGGTGGCATGTCCTCGAGGATCGCCCGCTTGCCATACACCGCCCCGATGCCGGTGGGTGCAAACACCTTGTGGCCCGAGAAGATGAAGAAATCGGCGTCGATGTCCTGCACATTGACCCGCATGTGGGAGACCGACTGGGCACCGTCCACCACCGCCACCGCCCCCACCTGGTGGGCCATGGCAACGATCTCCTTCACCGGCACCACGGTGCCGAGGGCGTTGGAGACCTGGGTCACCGACACGATCTTGGTGCGGCTGGTGAGCAGCTTGCGATACTCGTCCAGCAGCACCTGGCCGGTGTCATCCACCGGGATCACCTTGAGCCTGGCCCCCTTGGCGGCGGCGAGCTGCTGCCAGGGCACGATGTTGGCGTGGTGTTCGAGGTGGGACACGACAATCTCGTCGCCCTCGCCCACGTTCTGCCAGCCCCAGGTCTTGGCGACCAGGTTGATGCCCTCGGTGGCCCCGCGCACGAAGATGATCTCCTCGGTGGACGAGGCCCCGATGAAGCGCGCCACCTTGCTGCGCGCGCCCTCGTAGGCGTCCGTGGCCCGAGCGGCCAGTTCGTGGGCGGCCCGGTGGATGTTGGAGTTCTCGTGCTGGTAGAAGTAGGCCAGCCGGTCGATCACCGATTGCGGTTTGTGGGTGGTGGCGGCGTTGTCCAACCAGATCAGTTGCCGGCCATTGACCCGCTCC
>JAEUNV010000448.1 GCA_016790385.1 Zoogloea sp. | reverse complement strand
GCGATGGGCTTCCTGCATCACGATGTTCATGTCCTTCTGGTGCATCCAGGCCTTGAAGCCGGGCTTGAAGTTGCGGTCCAGCATGCGCTGGCCGTGGTTCTCGAGGATGCGGCTGTAGGCAAAACCGCCCAGCAGGGCCTCACGCACCTTGCCGGCGTCAACACCGCTCTTGCGGGCGAAATTGAAAGCCTCGGCCACTGCCATCACCGTCACGCCGGTGAGGATCTGGTTACACGCCTTGGTCACTTGGCCGGCACCGGAGCCACCAATCAGATTGACCGACTTGCCCAAGCAGGCCAGCACCGCCTTCGCCTTCTCGAAGGCCGCCTCGTCACCGCCCACCATGATGGTGAGCCCCGCGTTAATCGCCCCCACCTCGCCGCCCGACACCGGCGCGTCGAGCATGGTCACGCCCTTTTCGGCGAGCCGCGCGGCAATGGACTGGGCCGCTGCGGGGGCGATGGTACTCATGTCGATGTAGATCAGACCCGGCCTGGCGCCTTCGGCCACGCCGCCAGTGCCAAGGGCCACTGCTTCCACGTCTGGCGCATCCGAGACCATCGACACCACGATGTCACAGGCCGCGGCCACCTCGGCCGGGCTGGCCGCGCCCTTTGCGCCAGCCTCCAGCAGCGGCGCCATGGACTCGGCCCGACGCGCCCACACGGTGAGATCGAAACCACCCTTCAGAATATTGAGCGCCATCGGGCGCCCCATGATGCCCAGACCGACAAACCCGATTCTCATGCCCTGCTCCACCGCTCAAGAAAAGCAAGAGGTTAGCGGCAGGCCCGGGGCAAGGGAAGCGGGAAATCCGGCCTGCTGCCCGCAAGTGGGTGCAGGGCCGGATCTGCGGCACGGGGAGGCGCCGCGAAGGAAATCGATGCACGCGCAATCAGTTGAGTTTGAGGCGCAGGCTGCTCACCTCGAAACAGGCACCGACAGCGGGAAGCCCTTCCGTGCCACCGCTCGCCACCGACTTGAAGCGGGACATCCCGATCACGCCGATGATGAATGTGGCCAGCACGTTCTTGAGGCTGGTGTCACGGAGTTCCAGCGTGATCTCGGCTGAATCGTCGTGAGGCCCCCGGGCCACGCGGTCAAGCGCCGCGTTGCGCCAGACGGTGCAATCCGGCCCGACCACGGTAAGCTCAAGGGGCTGATAGTCCAGCGCACCCGGCATCTCCAGCCGACCGTGCCTGTCGATGCCCTCATTGGAAAGCTTGCGCGAGATGCCGATGGGGCCGACCTGGTTGATTCGAGCGCTGGGCAGCCCGGGCACGGAGACCGCAAAATTCGAGCTTACCCATTTCTTGACCCGCCCGGGCGCCGCCGACCTGACGATGCCACCGACCGGCCCGGCGGCCATTCTTTCCGGCATGAACACCGCCTCGACGAGGTAAGCGTCCTTTCCCGTGGCGGAACAGGCAGGAAACCGCAGCCCAACGAGAACGCAGCCCTTCAGCTGCAGGCTGTCGCGCACTTTGCCATCCTGGTCGGTCTGCAACACTACAAGGTCGTGTTGATTCATCTGTTCACCGGCCAGTTCCTCCACCCACTTCAACAAGGGTGGCATGGAGGGTGGGCTGAAGCGGATGGTGAGGGTGCCCGCGTGGGGCGGGCCCAACCGTCGCGTCCGAGGGCCGGAGGGTGTTTCGATCACGTCCCAGACAATGTCGGGTGGCAGACACGACACCAGGGGAAAGGCTTGGCCATTCACTTCCAGATAGCTTGTCCCTGCCAGGAACGATGAGGCAATCGGCGGCATCAGAGGTCTCCTCGTGAAATCGATTAGCCGGGCGTCAACGGCCCGCACGGCACCATGGCTTGAGATCGCCCAAAGGCAAGATAGTCTGGCCGCAGCACAATGGAAAGAAAACACCTGCACCTCACCACGCCCGGGCCTTCCGCTACACTCGCCGAATCACTTATCCGCAAGCCACCCCACCATGTCATACGCCCCATTCATCAAGGAGATCGGCCGCGGGCCGAAAGG
>JAEUNV010000446.1 GCA_016790385.1 Zoogloea sp. | reverse complement strand
ATCTTCATCACCTATGGCGAGCACGACATGACCGAGAACATCATTCACCTGGTGCTGGCCCGTCTGCCGGACGCACCGGAGGGGGTGAAGGGCATCTCCCTGTTCGTCGTGCCCAAGTTCCTGCTCAAGGCCGATGGCACCCCTGGCGAGCGCAACGACGTGCATTGCGTGTCCATCGAGCACAAGCTGGGCATCCACGCCAGCCCGACGGCCGTGCTGGCTTTTGGCGACAAGGGCGGGGCCATTGGCACTCTGGTGGGCGAGGCCAATCGTGGCCTTGAGTACATGTTCATCATGATGAACGAAGCCCGCTTTGCCGTCGGCATGGAGGGCCTGGCCCTGTCCGAGCGTGCTTACCAGCAGGCGCTGGCCTATGCCAAGGAGCGTATCCAGGGCACCGAGGCCGGCGTGCGTGGCGGCCCGAAGGTGAGCATCATCCACCACCCCGACGTGCGCCGCATGCTGTTGAGCATGAAGTCGCAGATCGAGGCTCAGCGTGCGCTGGCCTACGTGGTGGGCGCTGCGACCGACATGGCTCACCACCATCCGGACGAGGCCGTGCGCGCCCGAAGCCAGGCCTTCATGGATCTGATGATTCCGGTGGTCAAGGGCTGGCTCACCGAGGCGTCCATTGAGATCACCTCCACCGGTGTGCAGGTGCATGGGGGCATGGGCTTCATCGAAGAGACCGGCGCGGCTCAGCACCTCCGCGACGCGCGCATTACGGCGATCTACGAGGGCACCACGGCCATCCAGGCCAATGACCTGATCGGTCGCAAGATCGCGCGGGAGGGTGGCGAGACGGTCAAGCTCGTGATCGCCGAGATGCGCCGGGTCGAGGCCCAGTTGTCGGAAGCGGCGGGGGACGAGTTTGCCGCCATCCGCAAGGCCCTCTCAGCCGGCGTGACGGCGCTGGAGGAGGCCGTCGCCTACATCGTCGCCACCTACGGTGCCGACATCAAGTCGGCCTCGGTGGGCTCGGTTCCCTTCCTCAAGCTGCTGGGGATCGTCGCAGGCGGCTGGCAGATGGGGCGTGCCGCCCTGGTGTCGGCCCGTCGCCTGGCTGAAGGCAGCGGCGATGCGTCCTTTTACTCGGCCAAGATCACCACGGCGCGCTTCTACGCCGACCATGTGCTGGCCCAGGCTCCCGGCCTGGCCTACGCGGTGGTCAATGGTGCGGCGGGTGCCATGGCGCTGACCGAAGACCAGTTCTGACCGACGGTCAGCCATCGGGAAGCCAGCAGGGGGCCGCAAGGCCCCCTTTTTCATGCGGTGCGCCGGGGTGGCTCCAGGGGGGAGCCAGTCTCGTCGATCCGCCGCAGTAATGCCTGCCCCATGCGAATGGGGCTTCCGTCCTCCACGCCCGGGCACAGGGCGAAGCCGGGTGGAACGAAGACGATGATGGTCGAACCGTGCTCGAACCAGCCCATTTCCTGACCCTTAGTGAAGGTGGCGTGTGTCGGGATCTGCTGCGGGCCGCGGTAGCCCGCATGCAGCAGCGTGTCCAGCCAGTGCAGGCGAATG
>JAEUNV010000445.1 GCA_016790385.1 Zoogloea sp. | reverse complement strand
CCTCTACGATATCGAACTGACGAACACCCAGGTCGGGGACATCGGCAACGATTCGAATACCGGCAATACCGGCACGGTTCCCGAGCCGGCCACACTGGCACTGGCCTCCCTGGGCCTGCTGGGCGCGATGGGCTTGCGCCGTCGCCACGCCTGAGGCCGGGCGTTCACTGCACGCATGAACGGGGCTGCGGCCCCGTTTTTCATGCGCCGACGGAATAACACGTGGCGCACCACGCGTGACACAGGCCCCGCGGGCGGAAGGGATCGGGAGTGAGCCATCTCGCACGCCCAGGCATGGCGTGCCCATGGCAAACACCAGGGACTCCGAGCGTTTCTGCACAACGCCCACCACGAGCAACGGGCGCTCGCGACGTAATCCGCACCACGCCATGCCCCTTCTGATCCAGCCCGGAACGCGACGGTGGCAGAATCCGACCAATCCTCACCGTACCGGAACCTCACCATGCCTGCCCTGCCCGCCCCATTTGTCCAGCACCTCACCGAACGCTTCGGCAAGCGCTTCTCCACCGCTGAAGCCGTGCGTGCCCACCATGGTCATGACGAATCCCACTTCCCCGATGCCCTGCCCGACGGCGTGGTGTGGCCCCATAGCACCGCCGAAGTGGTGGAGGTGGTAAGGCTGTGCCGGGAACACCGGGTGCCGCTGATCCCCTTCGGCGTCGGCAGTTCGCTCGAAGGGCACGTGCTGGCCACCCAGGGCGGCCTGAGCCTGGACATGTCGGAGATGAACCAGGTGCTGACCATCCACAACGAGGACATGGATGCCGTGGTGCAGCCGGGCTGCACCCGCAAGGCGCTCAATGCCGCGCTGCACGGCAGCGGCTTGTTTTTTCCCATCGACCCGGGCGCCGACGCCTCTCTGGGGGGGATGACGGCCACCCGCGCCTCCGGCACCAACGCCGTGCGCTACGGCACCATGCGCGAAAACGTGCTGGCCCTCGAAGTGGTGCTGGCCGACGGCCGGGTCATCCACACGGGTGGCCGTGCCCGCAAATCCGCCGCCGGCTACGACCTGACCCGCCTGTTTGTCGGCTCGGAAGGCACCCTGGGCGTCATCACCGAGGTCACCGTGCGCCTGCACCCGCTGCCCGAGGCCATATCGAGCGCCACCTGCTCCTTCCCGGATGTGGCCAGCGCGGTGCAGACGGTGATCCAGACCATCCAGCTGGGCGTGCCGGTGGCACGCATCGAACTCCTCGATGCCCTCACGGTGCACGCGGTGAACCGTTACAGCAAGACCAGCCTGCGCGAATCACCGATGTTGTTCTTCGAATTCCACGGTTCGCCCGGCGGCGTGGAGGAACAGGCCCGCACGGTCCAGGAGATTGCCGCCGACAACGGTGGCGAAGGCTTCGAGTGGGCCACCCGGCCCGAAGACCGCAGCCGCCTGTGGCAGGCCCGCCATGACGTGCTCTACGCCAGCCTGGCCCTCAAGCCGGGCAGCCGTGGCATCTCCACCGATGTCTGCGTCCCCATCTCACGCCTCGCCGAGGCCATCGCCGGCGCCCAGGCCGCCATCGCCGAGAGCGGCCTGATTGCACCGGTGGTGGGTCACGTGGGCGACGGCAACTTCCATGTGATCATCCTCACCACCCCCGACGACCCCGCCCAGGTAGAAGCCGCCGAAGCACTTGGCCGACGCATCGTGGAATGCGCGCTGGCGCTTGACGGCACCTGCACCGGGGAACACGGCATCGGCATCGGCAAACAGGACTTCCTGCTCACCGAACATGGCGAAGGCGTAGCGGTGATGGCGGCGCTGAAGGCCGCCCTGGACCCTCTGAATCTGATGAACCCCGGCAAAGTACTCCCCGGAAAAGTGATCTAGTTCCTGTCAAATTGTGATTCTTGTCATAGTCAATCATCAAGTCGCGCCAGACATCGCCGTTAAGGAGGTGCCCCGTCCATAACCGTTCCTGCCCATGCACGCCACGCCCCTCCGCGCCGACGATGTCGCAACCCTGACGGGAATCGCCCTGTCCATCGCCAGCACCATGGCCACCGCATTTCATGGCCCCGAATGGCTGGCCTATGCCCTGGGTGCGGGAACCATCCTGTCCCTGCTGGCCGCCACCGCGATCAGCCATCGGGCCCGGGCCCAGGCACGGCGCAACCAGCAGTTGCAGCGCGAGCGGATCAACGGCAGCGTGCAGGAGTACGACACCCTGTGCGAAAGCATTGCGGGCAACAGCGAACAGCAATACCAGCGCTTGCAGGAATCCCTGGGCCAGATCCAGGAGGTCTTCTCCAACGCCCTGGCCGATCTCAATCGCAGCCTCACCGGCAGTAACAG
>JAEUNV010000407.1 GCA_016790385.1 Zoogloea sp. | reverse complement strand
TCCACCTCGCAGGCTGTTGCGCCGCGCTTGCGGGCGAATTTGAGGATGTCCTCGGCGATGGTCTTGAGAGTGTCCTGACTGAAGCTGAAACGGTGGTCGGCCATGGCTTTGCGAATGGGGGCTGGGGCTAGAGGCTATAATCTTACCCTTACAGAGCACTTCCCGCCCCCAGATGGCCAAGCACAAATACTACGAAGACGAAGAAGACACCGGCCCCAGCAAGTCAGCGCTCAAGCGCGAGAGCACGGCCTTGCAGGATCTTGGCAAAGAGCTGGCCGAACTGGGTAAGGAGCGTCTGGCCCGGGTGCCCATCGATGACGATCTGCGTGATGCGGTGAAGGACTATCAGCGCTTCACCGCCCATGAGGCCCGCAGGCGTCAATTGCAGTACATCGGCAAGTTGATGCGCAACGTGGATCCGGCGCCCATCCGGGCGGCCCTGGATGCCTTCAAGGGCGTTTCAGCCACCGAGACGGCCAAGATGCACCGGCTGGAAAACCTGCGCGCGAGGCTGCTTGAGGATGAAAAGACGCTTCACGGCATCGCCGAGACCTATCCGGGCGCCGACTTGCAGCAACTTCGCGTGCTGCGTCGCAATGCCCTCAAGGAGAAGGAGCAGAATCGCCCGCCGCGTGCCTTCCGAGAGCTCTTCCGGGTGTTGCGTGAACTGGAGGAAGGTGGGGTTGATGACCAGGCTGACCGTATTGAATCGGGGGATGAGGAATGAGCGAGGCGCTGAAAATCGGCCTGGTGTCCGTCAGTGACCGGGCCTCGACGGGGGTCTATGAAGACAAGGGCATCCCCGCCCTGGAGGCCTGGTTTGGCAAGGCCTTGAGTTCTCCGTGGCAGATGGTGAATCGCCTGATCCCCGACGAGCAGGCCGCCATCGAGGCCACCCTGATCGAGCTTTGCGACGTGGAGGGCTGCCATCTGGTGCTCACCACCGGCGGCACCGGTCCGGCACCGCGGGATGTGACGCCGGAGGCCACCCTGGCTGTGGCCCACAAAGTCATGCCGGGCTTTGGTGAGCAGATGCGTCAGATCAGTCTCGCCTTTGTGCCCACGGCGATTCTCTCCCGTCAGGTGGGCGTGATCCGGGGGGCGTCACTCATCCTCAACCTTCCTGGCCAGCCCAAGGCCATCGCCGAGACCCTTGAAGGCTTGAAGGACGCCGAGGGCGTTCAGAAGGTGCCGGGCATCTTTGCCGCCGTGCCCTATTGCATCGATTTGATCGGCGGGCCTTACATCGAGACCCACGACGCGGTGGTCAAGGCCTTTCGGCCCAAATCGGCGATCCGGCCGAAGGCCTGATCCTGGCCTGTCCGGCTGGAGGCCCGGTGCGATCACCGGGCGAAGATCTTGATGACCTTGCCTTCGAATTTCGGCTGCTGCGGCAGATAGCCACCGGCAAGTTGCTTGCGGCGTTCCAGCTCCCGCCACCAGGCACGGAGGCCGAGCAGCACGACTGCGATCGCCGTGTAGATCAGCGGCCAGGTGATGTCTTTCTTGACCAGCCACCAGAAGTGCACACAGCCGAGCAGCACGATTGGGTAGATCGCCCGATGCAGAGCCTGCCAGCGGCGGCCGCCCAGCTGGCGGATGGCGAAATTGCTGGAGGTGGCGGCGAGCGGCACCATCAGCACCAGAGCGACAAACCCAATGGTGATGAAGGGGCGCTTGAGGATATCGCGGGCCATGGCCTCCCAGTCGAAAAACTGGTCCAGCCAGACGTAAGTGGTCAAGTGAGCCGAGGCGTAGGCAAAGGCGAACAGGCCGAGCATTCGGCGCAGACGCAGAATCCAGTGCCAGCCGGTGAACTTGCGCAGTGGAGTCACCATCAGGGTGATGAGCAGGAAGCGCAGGGTCCATTCACCGGTACTCCGGGTCAGGGTTTCGATGGGATTGGCCCCAAGGCTGTCCATTTCCAGCCCCCGCCACAGCACGAAGCCGGGCGTCAGGCAGAGCACGAAAAGGGCGGCCTTGATGGCGGAGAGGCTGGTCTTGCCGGGTGTCATGGTGGATGTCGAATTCAATCGGGTCAGAAATTGCGGCGCAGATCCATGCCAGTGTAGAGGGATGCCACCTGATCGGCGTAGCCGTTGAACATCAGGGTCTTGCGCTTGGAAAACTCGCCGATGCGTCGCTCGGTAGCCTGGCTCCAGCGCGGATGATCCACTTCGGGATTCACG
>JAEUNV010000402.1 GCA_016790385.1 Zoogloea sp. | reverse complement strand
CGGACGAAGCGCGGCAGTTCGACGGCATCCAGGTGGAAGAGGGCGTTGGGGTAGGCGCCGACAATGCCGTCGAGGACGATCAGGCTGTCTTCGTCGGGCAGGCGCCGGGCGTCCTCGTCAAACAGCCCGGCCACATTGCTGTGGGCGCTGTTGCGCAGCAGGGATAGGACGCGCACCGGGTTGCCGCCGGCGTGCACGATCAGCAGACTGTGCTCCGGCATCCGTGAGGCCTGTCTGCCCGAGACGCGATTGAGGGCGCGCAGTTGGCCGACCTGGGCTGCGGTCAGGCCGTTGGGGCTGAGGTCGAGGGAGGCCGGACGCACCGGGCGCAGGTAGCGGTGAATGCCTGCGTAGAGTTCGGCCAGCGGATCGGTGCTGCGGTAGCGCATGCCGGTTTCGCCGGGAAAATAGCTGCGCGCGTCGGCAAATTCGAGGATGCGTGGATCGGGGCGGCCCCGGTACCAGCTGTCCAGCACCTTCTGGCGGTTCCGGAGAGGCAGCAGGGTGAGGAAGTTCTCCTCGCCCTCCATGCGCAGGAAATCCATGTATAGCCGGGTGGCCAGCTGGTGGCCGGTGTTGCCGTACACGTCAAAACCGGCCACCAGCAGGTAGTGCATGCGTTCGATCAGCGGGTAGCCCATGAGCAGCACGGTCTGGGGCTGGTCGCCGGCCAGGCCGCGGATGACCGAGGCGCTGTCGAAATGGCGGAAGACCGTCAGGCCGGCATTGGGGTTGCGCCCGTCGCCATTCCACAGATCGGTCAACTGGGGTTTGAGCCGGGGCAGGCGCGCCATGAAGGTGCTCTTGGTGGCAAGGTAGTGGCGCTCGGCGTTCGCGTAGGTGTGCCATGCCAGGATGCCGGTCGTGCTGTCGTCCTCGGCGGGCATGCGCAGATTGGGGCGGGTGCTGTCGAGCAGACCCTGGGTGTTGCGTGTGACCTCGCTTTCCGGTGAATAGAACAGCACCCAGAAGTGGTCGTTGATGACATTGAGGGCAACCTGCCCGCGGCACACCGGCCCTTTCATGAAACCCATTACCGTGAAGCTGGCGTCGTCGAGCATGAAGCGGTAGCGGGCGTCCACGGGCAGCGCCTTGAAGGCAATGAAAGGGTTGGAGGCGGTCTTCGGGTCGTAGCCGGGCAGGCTGCCGACCGTGATGGGCGCGTCGAAGAACCACTTCTTCAGGCGCGCCCGGCGCCCTTCGTCAAGCGCCAGGGGCATGTGCGTCTTGGCCACCAGGGTTTCATCGGTCGGGCGCAGGCGGTAGTAAACCCGGCCCACGCCGGGGTCATCGTAGGGGCGGCGGGTGGCGATGACGTCGATGGGCTGACCGGGGGCGCTGCGGCTGCGAACCAGCTCGAAGCGGCGTGTGTGCTCGTCGTCGAGGTACAACTGGCCGATGTACCAGTGTTCGTAGATGTAGCGGGCCGCCAGTTGGTCGCGCAGGCTGTCGCCATTCAGGAGTGCCTCCCATTCGTCCACCCGGGCGCGCAGGGCGGCGGGCAGAGGCGACCGGGGCGAGAACGGGGCGCCGGCCTCGATCCAGCGGCTGAGGGTGTCGTGCTCCACGGGGCTGAGGGCCGGCAGGCCGTAGGGCATGCCCCAGTCCGGGTGTTCCTTCTCGAAGGTGTCCATGCCCTCGATCCGGGTGCAGGTTTGCGGGCGGTCGATGGAGAAGTCGAAGCGTTTGGCGGGCAGGGGGCCGCTGTCTGGCCCCGGGTTGCGCTGCTTGAGGGCCAGGATGCGGTAAAGCACGCTGGCCTCCCGGTTGGCCTGGGGGGTGGCGGCCCGTTCGTTGAGCACCGGGTGGAAGCCTTTGTCACGCCAGGCGGCGTTGCTAAGGGCATCAAAGCCCAGACGGGTGGGGTTGGATGCCAGCAGGCGGGTGCCGGCGTATACCGATTCGGGGTTGGCGCCGCGGGTGATGCCGTCGTGGCGGGTGAGCTTCAGCTGGCAGGGGGCGTCGTAGCAGGCGTGGCAGGCAACGCAGCGGCGTTCGAGGATCGGGCGCACGCGGGTCTGATAGTCGGGGGCCTCGGCGGGCGGGGCTACCGGGTGGTCAAAGCGGGCCGGATCGGGTCGGCCGAGTTCCCGATCGAGTTGGACACGGTTCACTGCCGTGGTACAGCCGGCGACGAGGACAAGAAGGAGCAGGTGGATCAGGAAACGAGGTGCACGCATCGGGACAGGGGCAAGCGGTCAGGTGCGCGGATTGTGCCGGATTCCGCCCGCTTCTGCCGGTGGGCAACTTCAATGGGGTAACTCGACACGGGCCGGTGGTGGGGCGGCCTCGCCTCACGGGTAAGGGTATCTCCCGATGCCCCATCCGCGCATCCGCCATCAGGATGCACGACAAATGTCGAACAATAAGCCGCCTTCCCCCCCGACCGCCCGGGCCAACTGGTACTGGACCGCGCCCTACATCGCCGTGCTGGTGTTTGCGCTGGCCATGCTGGCCCTGGTGTGGATTCTCCAGCGCCAGGAGGGCGAGACCCAGCGCAACGCCCTGGCCCGCGACGTGCAATGGGCCGAGCAGACCATGCGCCTGCACATGCAGGGCACCGAGGAATTCCTGGGGCAGCTCGCGCGGGAGCTGGCCGCCGATACCCTGGATGCGGACGGCTTCCAGGTGCGGGCCAACCAGCACATTGCCAACAATGCCGAACTGGTCAACGTGGTATGGATATCCGCCGACCAGCGCGTCAAGTGGACCGCCCCCTTCGACACCACCGACTGGCTGGTGGGCGACGCCCTGTCCGGTATCCAGGCGGTGGTACTGGCGCGGGCGCGGGAGCTGGGCCGGCCGGTATACGGCGACCCTTACGTGAATGCCCGCAACATGGCCGTGCTGGAGGTGTACATGCCGGTGCAGCAGGGGCGCCAGCCCCTGGGCGCCATCGTCGCGGTGTATTCCATCGAGCGCATGGTGACGCACCTGGTGCCCAGCTGGTTTGGCGAGAAGTATCGCCTTGCCTTTACCGGGGGGCGCGGTGACGTGCTGGCGGCCAACTCGGCGGTTCGGCCGCTGGACGAGAGCCTCGCTTTTTCCGTGCCCCTTGATCCGCCCGGCAATGGGCTGACCTTGCAGGCCACCGCCTACCACACCGAAAGC
>JAEUNV010000319.1 GCA_016790385.1 Zoogloea sp. | reverse complement strand
GCATCCGTGGAAATCGGGCTGCCAGCCTGCGAGGAATTCCTCGGCGGACGACCACGTCCTTGACGCGACGTTGCGCGTGCGGAGCAGCCAGGTGAGCGCGTCACGGACGGCCTCGTCGTCGTCGACAATGTGGGCAAGGGGTGAATTCATGTCAAAACTGGAATCGAGAAGTGGAAAATCGTACCACCGCCGGGGTTGTCCTCGAAGCTCAGGCGGCCTCGGTGAAGCTCCGCGATGGAGCGGCAGATGTTCAGCCCCATGCCCATGCCTTCTTCCTTGGTCGTGAAGAACGGGGCGAAAAGCTTTTCGGCCACGTCCGGGGGGATCCCCTTGCCGCGGTCGGCAACGCTGAGAATCAGCATGTCATCCTGCAGGCGGGTGACAAGTAGGAGATCGCGCCCGGCGCGGGGGATATTGGCCATGGCGTCCATGCCGTTGCGGATGAGATTGATGGCAACCTGTTCGATCATCACCGGGTCGGCGGCGACGGGGGGCAGGGCTTCGGCCAGATTCAGCTGGATGTTCACGCCACGTCGCTCGGCGTCGGGCTCCACCAGCCCGACGGCTTCGCGCAGGATGGCGTTGAGGTCCACCGGCTCGCACTTGGGTTCGCTGCGCCTTACGAACGCATGGACCCGTCTGATGATCTGTCCTGCGCGCTGGGCCTGCTTGCCGATCTTCTCGAGAATGCCGGTGAGCTCGCGGGGAGACATGTCCCCACTGCCGATCATGTTGATGCAGCCCGTGTTGTAGCTGGAGATGGCAGCCAGGGGCTGGTTGAGTTCGTGGGCCAGGGTTGAGGCCATTTCTCCCATGGTCACCAGCCGGGCGGTGGCCTGAAGACGCTCCTGCTGCTGCCGGGCCAGCTCCTGGGCATTCTTTTGCTCGGTGACGTCCACCATGGAACCCATCCAGCCGATGTGCCGGCCCTCCGAGTCGATCAATGGCGCTTCGATCAGCAGGGCGTCGAAACGCTCGCCGTTCTTGCGCATCAGGCGGATCTCGATGCCCTGGGGCGGGGCATGGCCGCCCAGCACCATTTCGTGGACTGCCCGGGTTCGCTCAAGGGCTTCGGGTGCCCAATACGGCATGGGGGGGGAGCAGCCCGACAAGTTCCTCGGCACGCCAGCCCACCATGCGACAAAAGGCGGGGTTGACGTAGGTGATGCGCCCGGTGAGATCGCGGGCCCGCATGCCAGTGTTGAGGGAGTCCTCCATCGCCTTGCGGAAGGCGTGCTCTGCACGCAGAGCCTGCTCGGCCGCCTGTCGGCGCTGCATGTGCCGGCGCAGCTGCCACAGGCTCCAGACAATGGCGGCGGCGAGTACGCCGAGCGAACCCATGAGAAGCAGGGGTATCCAGCGCACTTCGCTCTTGTACGCCGTCACGGTGAGGTTCAGGCCGTGTCCGGGCGGGTCGAAGGGGATTTCATAGGTCAGTCCCGACAGGGGGGACACCCGCGATTTCGCCGCGATCTCGACTCCGATGCTGTTTTCCACGGACACACGATATCGCTCCGAAAACCACCACGGGACGTGGCGGGAGATCATGTTGTTGAGCGAATAGACCCCGACCACCGAGCCGAGGTAGCGGCTGCCTTCGAATATCGGGACGTGTACTTCGAACTGGGTCTGGTTCTCGATGACGGCATAGGCGTCGCTGTAGACGGGGCGACCCATGGAGCGAGACAGGCGGTAGGCCGAGCTGGACGGGAATGTGCCGCCGGTCTCACCCACCAGATGGCTGTCTGTGTAGGGCGGCTGGGCGCCCTGCACTTCACCGTTCCCATTAAGCCAGAGAACCCGGATCAGACCGCTTTCGGGGTCGAGGGCCTGGCGCAGCCGCGCCTCGGTAGTGGGGGTGTGCGGTGCGCTCCGGAGCAGTTCGGGGCCCAGTTGGCTGAGGTGGTTGTTGTTGCGCTCGAACTGGAAGCCCAGGTTCTGCTCCATCCACAACACGTCGTTGATCAGGGTGGCCCGTTGTTCCTCGGCATCCTGTCGATGGGTCAGCCACAGGAGCGCCGCCATGGTGGCGACAAACAGCGCCACCGCGGCGTAGGGCAGGCTCCAGTACCAGCTTGGTGGTGGAGAGGGCGTGGGGAGAGGCAAGGGGTCAAGTATCACGGTTTGGATTGTCCACGTTATCGCCCGAACCGGTCAGCGCCGCCATCAGCGCTTTCCACACTGCGGATGACCACAATTGTTGCTGCCTGAAGGGTTGTCGATAGTAGCGGGGCAGCCTGCTGTTGTTCCGGTGGAACCAGCTCCGCACCCATTCCAACGATGGAGACAAGAAAATGAAACTGCGCACCGTACTGTTCGGCCTCGCCGCCCTTGGCATCTGTGCCTCGGCATCCGCCCAGGCCCCCATTGTGATCAAATTCAGCCATGTGGTGGCTGTCGACACACCCAAGGGCAAGGCATCAGAATTTTTCAAGAAGCGCGCCGAGGAGTTGACCAAGGGCAAGGTGAAGGTCGAGGTCTATGCCAATAGCGCACTTTACAAGGACAAGGAGGAGCTGGAAGCCCTCCAGTTGGGCGCTGTGCAGATGCTGGCGCCGTCCCTGGCAAAGTTCGGGCCGCTGGGTGTGAAGGAGTTCGAGGTTTTCGACCTGCCCTACATCTTTGACGACTATGCCGAACTGCATCGCGTCACCCAGGGCTCCGTCGGCGCCGGCATCCTGAAGAAGCTGGAACCAAAGGGTATTGTTGGTCTGGCCTACTGGGACAACGGCTTCAAGTCCTTCTCGGCCAATACGCCGATCCGCACGCCAGCCGACCTCAAGGGCAAGAAGCTGCGCATCCAGTCGTCCAAGGTGCTGGAGGAAGAGATCCGCACGGTGGGCGGGTTGCCGCAGGTGATGGCTTTCTCCGAGGTATATCAGGCTTTGCAGACCGGGGTGGTGGATGGCACCGAAAACCCCCACTCCAACATGTTCACCCAGAAGATGCATGAGGTGCAGAAGCATCTGACTGTCACCGACCACGGCTACCTCGGCTATGCGGTCATCGCCAACAAGAAGTTCTGGGACGGCCTGCCCGCCGACGTTCGTGGTCAGCTCGAAACGGCCATGAAGGAGTCAACGGCCTACGCCAACAAGATCGCCCAGGAAGAGAACGACAAGTCGCTTGAAGGCATCAAGAAGAGCGGCAAGACCCAGGTCTATGTGCCGACCAAGGAAGAGAAGCTGGCCTTCAAGAAGGCAATGGTCCCGGTGCATCAGAAGATGGAAAACCGGATCGGCAAGGATCTGATTCAGTCCATCTACAAGGAACCCGGCTTCGACCCCGCGAAGCTGTAAGCAGTCCCCAGCGTCACCTCTTAGGCCCCCTGCTTACAGGGGGGCGGCCCGGGCTCGTCCGGGGTGTCCAGATCGCAATCTTCTGCGAGGCTAAATCATGAAAATACTCGATCGTCTGGAAGAGTGGATCATCACCTTCCTGATGGGCGGCGCCACGGCCATCATCTTTCTCTCCGTGGTCCACCGCTATCTCGCGGGAATCAGCATTCCCGGTCTTCAGGACTGGTTGCTGTCCCTCAATTTCAGCTGGGCTCAGGAGCTGTGCATCATCATGTTCGTGTGGATGGCCAAGTTCGGCGCCGCCTACGGTGTGCGTACCGGCATCCATGTGGGCGTCGATGTGCTCATCAACCGCCTGTCCGACAGCAACCGCAGCAAGTTCATCATCTTCGGCCTGCTGGCCGGCGCCCTCTTTACGGGCATCGTGGCTACCTTGGGTGGCCATTTCGTGTGGGAGAACGGCGCCCATTACGCCTTCCTGGACATGACCGGCGCGGAGTTCGGCGATGTGCCTGAAGGCCCCACTACGCCCGACCTGGAATGGCCGACCTGGATCGTGTACAGCGCGATCCCCCTGGGGTCGAGTCTGATGTGCTTCCGCTTCCTGCAAGTGACCTGGAACTTTCTCAAGACCGGCGAGCTGCCCCATCACGACCATGGTCACGTGGATGGCCTTGAAGACGAGGTCGTTGCGGTGGATGCGAACCCTTACTCGTTGGACGACAACCTCCATGTCCACGATCTCAAGCACAAGCCGCTCGGTGACCATGAAGGAGACCGCAAATGAACGCCGCAATCATCTTCGGGCTCTTGCTGGCCCTGATGCTGACGGGGATGCCGATCTCCATTTCCCTCGGCCTCACCGTGCTGAGCTTCCTCTTTACGATGACCCAGGTGCCCCTTGAATCGGTGGCCCTCAAGTTATTCACGGGTATCGAGAAGTTCGAGATCATGGCGATCCCGTTCTTCATCCTGGCGGGCAACTTCCTGACCCACGGTGGAGTGGCCAAGCGGATGATCAACTTCGCCACCTCCATGGTCGGGCACTGGTATGGCGGCCTGGGCCTGGCCGGTGTGCTGGCCTGTGCGCTGTTCGCGGCGGTGTCGGGCTCCTCGCCGGCCACTGTGGTCGCAATCGGCTCCATCCTGCTGCCGGCAATGGTCAGGGCGGGTTTCCCGAACAAGTTCGGGGCTGGCATCATCACCACGGCCGGTGCGCTGGGTATCCTGATTCCGCCGTCCATCGTGATGGTGATGTACTCGGTGGCCACCAATACCTCCGTCGGTGCGCTGTTCATGGCGGGTGTCGTGCCGGGGCTTGCCCTGGCGGCGACGCTGGGTGGCGTCACCTGGTATCGGGCACGCAAGTTCAACTACCCCCGTCAGCCCAAGGCGTCGGTGGCGGAGCGCGTGAAGGCCTTCAAGGAGTCCGTGTGGGGCCTGCTGCTGATCGTGGTGGTGATGGGCGGTATCTACACCGGCATGTTCACGCCCACCGAAGCCGCCGCCATGAGCGCCATGTACGCCTTCTTCGTGGCCGTGTTCGTGTACCGCGACATGCCCCTGAAGGACGTGCCGAAGGTGCTGCTCAACTCGGCCAACATGTCG
>JAEUNV010000240.1 GCA_016790385.1 Zoogloea sp. | reverse complement strand
CCTCACACACTCAATGGAGCGGGTGAAGGGAATCGAACCCTCGTCATAAGCTTGGAAGGCTTCTGCTCTACCATTGAGCTACACCCGCTATACAACGCCACGACTCACATTCACCGCCCTCGCCATGGAAACCCACAGACGAAGCGAACAACAAAACTGTTGGTGGAGGGGGAAGGATTCGAACCTTCGAAGGCAGTGCCGTCAGATTTACAGTCTGATCCCTTTGACCGCTCGGGAACCCCTCCAAGCGAGAAGCGCGCATTATAGGCATCGGTCCAGGCACTGTCAAACGCATTTTCCAAAATGTTTTCCCGCCCTGTGCTGTAATAGCGAGATCGGCAAAACGTACAAACGAGGCCCCTTGTGGATAAGGATGTGCTCATAGAAGCAGTGCTCGCCAGCGGCGTCGTGCTCCCCGCTCCGGGCCCCGGATTTCTCCGCCTACAAGCCGCCGCCGCGGATGAGAATGCCGGCCCTCGGGAGTTGGCTGCGGCAATCAGTCAGGATCCCGCCATCACCGGCGCGCTGCTACGCGTGGCCAACTCTCCGGTGTTCCGCCCTCGCAGCGCACCCCGCTCCGCCCTGGAGGCCATCAACATGCTCGGACGGACTCGCACGATGGCAACTGCTGCAAGCACGGCACTCCGCAGCCAATGCAGCGGCTTGGACGCCGCGGCAGTCGAGGCGTTGTGGTCGGCCAGCGCCAGGGCAGCCGAGTTGAGCTATGCGGCCAGCCGCCACACCCCCTGCAAGGCCTTGGCCGACGCTGCGTACCTGGCGGCGCTGATGCAAGACGCGGGTATTGCGGTGATCCTGAAGCGCAACCCGGAGCATTCGGCACTGCTGCACGCCTGCGGCGCAGCCCTGGAAGCAGGCACTCGAGCGTTGGACGCACTTGTCGGCACCGAGCATGCCGCGGCGTCCTTCCTGGTTGCCCGCAACTGGAAACTGCCAGCGGACGTCTGCGAGGCGATCCGCGCCCATCATGATCCCAAAGGCGCGATGAGATTGGCCGAGACACCACGACGACTTGCCATGCTGCTTGCCGCCGGACGGCGGCTTCGCGACGGTGTTTCACCAGACTGGATCGACTGGGCGGAACTGGTGGAGGCGGAACTGGCCCTGGACGAATCAACGCTGGAAGGATTGGCAACCGAGGCTGCTGCCGCTCACTGATCAGTGCCGTGAGCTTCCCGCAAGAAGCAGGCCGGCGCCGATAAACAAGCCACCAAAGATTCGGTTCTGAAGAACGGCCGCCCGGGGACTTCCCGTTACCCGCCGGAAACGGCTTGCGAGCAGGGCGTAACACGACATCACCGTCGTATCGACGGAGCACGTCGTTGCGGCAATGATCAGGAACTGGGGGATCTGCGGCGCCGACGGATCAATGAACTGCGGCACAAGCGCCGCAATGAAAACAATTGCCTTCGGGTTGCCCAGATTGACCAGGATACCTTGTCGGTAGAACCCCTCGGGAAGATCGGGCTCGGTAGGCTCCTGCCCGGCCACTGTTCGGTCGTTCCACTTACGGACTCCAAGCCAGACGAGATAGGCGGCCCCGGCCAGCTTCACCACCACGAAGGCAGTCTCGGAAGCGGCAAGGAGCGCCCCCAGCCCCGTCGCCACCAGGGTCAATTGTAGGAGCAGCGCAGTCTGAAGACCGGCAATCCCAGCAAGGGCATGCCAATAGCCGTGACGCAGGCCGACGCTCATGCTCAGCACCGCTCCCGGCCCGGGCGACAGCGCAACCACGAGAGTGGCCGCCAGGAAACCCAACCAAAGGTGAAAAGACATTTCGCGCTCCAGGTGCAGTCAAATGGACGGATTGCTGCTCAACCAGCAGTGTCGCCCTCAAGGTTGAAACGAATGGGAACAACCACCGCCCCCTCAACAGCCTCCCCGCCCCGCCGCGCCGGCGAGAACCGCCAGTGCCAGACAGCGGTCAGGGCTGCTTCATCCAGGGCTTCATGCCCCGAACTCTCACGCACCTTGACCGCAATGGGAATGCCCTCCGCGGACACCCGGACATCTAGGCGCACGACCCCTTCAAGCCCGCGGCGACGAGCCAGCACGGGATAGGCTGGTTTTGGATTGTGGAGATAGCTGGCGCCCAAACCGGGGGGGGAATACGCAACCGCGCCGCCGCCGGATGGGCCAGCAGAGCCCCCCACCCGATTCGCCGCCACAGGCGTAGCCGGAGCTACAGGCTCCGATGCGACAGGGCTTGCGGAAACCGCCGCCGAGGGCGCAGACGCAACAAGTACCGGAGCGCCAGGCTCGGCCTGCCGAGTGATGATCGGACGAGGCATTGGCACGGAATGCGGCGCAGGGGCCTCAGCGTACTTCTGCAGCCGCTGGGGTCGCCGTTGCTCGGCAGCAGGCCCTGCTGGCTTTGTCGCCTGGAGGTGAGCGGGCTCCGGCGGAGACGGCGGAGGCGACTCAGCGACAAGCCTGGCCTCAAGAATGCGTGGCGACTCCTTTACCGGCGCACGCACGCCGAACCCAAGCACAAGGCCGTGGGCCAAGAGTGACAGCCCAAGCGCATTCACAAACCTCCTGTCCATCATCGTGGAATCAGGCACATGCGGACCCGCAACGGCGAGCCGGGCCGCTTGCGGCGGGAAGGGGCACGACAGGGATACCGAAA